>JAFECV010000017.1 GCA_018241985.1 Pseudomonadota bacterium
CGCCCGCTCGCGGGAAACGCATTCTTGCGCCCGCTCCAGAAGCGCAGCCGCTCGGCTTCGCTCGAACTGACCGCGATCGCGGTCGCGCCGCTTTGCTCGAGCACCTCGCACATGCGCGTGATCTCTTCTTCGACCTCGTCCGCGGTGCCGTCGCTCTCGCACAGCAGGATCGCCTCGGCCGACAGGTCGTAACCGGCGTGCACGAAATCCTCGACCGCAGCGGTCATCGGCCGGTCCATCATCTCGAGGCCGGCCGGGACGATGCCGGCCGCGATCACCGCCGCGACCGCGGCGCCGGCCTTCTGCAGATCGTCGAAGCTGGCCATGATGCAACGCGCCGCCGCGGGCAGCGGAACGAGCCGCACCGTGACCTCGGTCGCCACCGCCAGCATGCCCTCGGAGCCGACCACGATGCTCAGCAGGTCGAGCCCGGCCGCGTCCAGCGCGTCGCTGCCGAATTCGATCGCATCGCCCTCGATCGTGAAGCCGCGGACCTTGCGCACGTTGTGCAGCGTCAACCCGTACTTCAGGCAGTGCACGCCGCCGGAGTTCTCCGCGACGTTGCCGCCGATGGTGCAGGCGATCTGGCTCGACGGGTCGGGCGCGTAATACAGCCCGTGCGGCGCCGCCGCCTCCGAAATCGCGAGATTCCGCACCCCCGCCTGGACCACCGCGGTGCAGCCCAGCGGATCGATCTTCAAAATCTTGTTCAGCCGCGCCAGGCTCAGCGTCACGCCCTCGCGGTGCGGCATTGCGCCGCCCGACAGCCCGGTACCGGCGCCGCGCGATACCACCGGTACCCGCAGCGCATGACAGGCGCGCAGCACCGCCTGCACCTGCGCATAGGTCTCGGGCAGCGCGACCGCCAGCGGGCGCTCGCGGTACGCGGTCAGGCCGTCGCATTCGTACGGCGTCGTGTCCTCCGGCACCCACAGCAGGCCGCCTTCCGGCAGCACGCGCTGAAGCCGCGCGACCACCTCGGCCTGGCGGTTTGCGCGCGCTGGGCCGCCCGGGCTGGATGCCGCGGGCGATGCCGAGTCGAGCGGTTCTGCAAACGATCTGCCCATCAGTGAACGACCAGCAGCGTGAACGGAAATACGTAAGCCTGCAATGTTACGAAAATGCCGACCAGACAGGCCAGCGCAATCGAGTGGAAGAACACGAAGCGCAGGATATCCCCCTCCCGGTCGAACCAGCGCGTGGCCGTCGACGCGACGACGATGGACTGCGCATCGATCATCTTACCCATCACGCCGCCCGCGCTGTTGGCGGCGCCCATCAGGTTGACGCTCAGGCCGAGCTGGCCGGCCGCAACCTTCTGCATGCCGCCGAACAGCACGTTCGATGCGGTGTCCGATCCGGTCATCGCCACGCCCAGCCAGCCCATCAAAGTGCCGAAGAACGGGTACAACGCGCCGGACCGGGCGAACGCAAGCCCCAGCGTGGTATCGGTGCCCGAATAGCGCGTGACCGTCCCGAGCGCCAGCATCAGCGCGATGGTGAACAGCGAGTAGCGCACCAGCCACAGCGTCCTGAAGAACGTGCGAACGATTTCGATCGGGTTGTACTTCATGAACAGCGCGCTGATGACCGCGGCAAGAAGAATGCTGGTGCCGGTCGCCGACAGCAGCCCCAGCACGTAGACCGCGCCCTCCTTGCTCGGCTGGGTCACCACCGGCGGCATCTTCTCGACCAGGTTGTGCAGGCCGTCGATCTGGAAGGCCGGCGCCCAGATGCCATTGAGCCAGTTCTTGAACGAGGGCAGGCCCCAGATGAACACGAAGATCGTCAGAATCACCCAGGGCGTCCACGCCCGTGCGAGATCGGCCGCTGGATGACGGACGATGGCCGTGGGCGGCTTCGCCTCCGCGGCACTGATGTCCTTGCCCCGCATCGACGGCGAAGTCCAGATCTTCCTGGGTTGCCAGATGCGCAGGAAGCCCACCAGGGAAATCATCGACACCAGCGCCGCGATGATGTCCACGAGCTCGGGCCCGATGAAGTTGGACACCAGGTATTGCGGGATCGCGAACGACAGGCCGGTGACCAGGATCGCGGGCCAGATCTCCAGCATCCCGCGCCGCCCCGCAAACGCCCAGACGACCCAGAACGGCACCAGCACCGAGAAGAACGGCAACTGGCGGCCGATCATCGCGGTGACCGCCGACACGTCGTAGCCGTGCACCTTCGCCAGCGTGATCACCGGAATGCCGAGCGCACCGAAGGCCACCGGCGCCGTGTTTGCGATCAGCGACAGTCCCGACGCCGCCAGCGGCGAGAAGCCCAGGCCGATCAGGATGCCGGCCGTCACGGCGACCGGTGTCCCGAAGCCGGCCGCGCCTTCGAAAAACGCGCCGAAGCAGAACGCGATCAAGAGCAGTTGGATGCGCCGGTCCTCGGTAATGCTGGAGAGCGAGTCCTGCAGGATCTTGAAGCTTCCATTCTGCTCGGCCAGTTGCTGCAGGAAGATGACGTTCAATACGATCCAGCCGATCGGCAGCAGCCCGGTGAAGATGCCGTACATCGCCGCGCGGCCGGCCATCCCCGCCGGCATGCCGTAGGCGAACACCGCGACCAGGATGGCGGCGACCAGGCCCATCGCCGCGGCGACATGGGCCTTGATATGGAACAGCCCCAGGCTGGCCAGCATCACCACGATCGGGATCGCCGCCAGCGCCGTGGAAATGATCATGTTGTGAAATGGGTCGTAGACCTGCTGCCAGACCATCAAGCGTCTCCGGATTCGATGTTTCGGGAACTGGAAGCACGGGCATCCGCCCCGCAACCACGATCGGCCTCGAACGGCCGAGTGGCGACGAATGTAGCGACGAACGATCAGGTCCGGATTGAACTTTCTTCGTCCGGATGTTGCAGATTTTTTGTACCGGCTCAGGCAAGCGCCTGCGTCAGCCAGTCGGTGAACGCGGCGCATTCCCAGCGCGCCAGCGCGCCTTTGGTCCAGCACAGGTAGTGGCGCAGCGGTGACGGGACGTTGCGCGCAGACAGTCGCACGACGCGGCCGTTGTCGAGCCAGGCCGCGCCGAGCTTCAGCCGCATCAGCACGACGCCGAAGCCCCCGGCCGCCGCATCGTAGGCCAGGCCGAGGTCGTTGAACTGGGCGCCGTCCCGAGGTTCCGGCCGCGTGATGCCGAGGCCGGCGAACCACGACCCCCAGGGCTCGAGCGGACTGCGGATCAGGCGGGCCCGCGACACTTCGGCGTCGTCCCCGAAGCCGGCGAACGGGCCGAATTCGTTGAGGTAGCTCGGACTGCACACCGGGGTCACTTCGTCCGCAAGAATCAGCCTGTGCTCGACGTCGGCGTATCCGCCCGAGCCGTAACGCACCTCCAGATCGGCCGGCTCGCCGGTGACGTCGAGCAGCGGAATCGAAACCTGCAACGTCAGTTCGACATCGGGATAGGCGTTGCGAAACAATTCGAGCTTCGGCATCAGCAGCTGCCGGCAGAAGGTCGGCGTTACCGCCACGCGCAGGCGTGCGCCGGTCTTGGCGACCCCGGTCGCCGGCATCTGCTGCAGCGCCGCCAGACCGGCGCGCACATTGGCGAGATACGTGGCCCCGTCGGCCGTCAGCGTGAAGTCGGCCCGGCGAAACAGCGAGATGCCCAAATGGGATTCGAGCTGGCGGATGCGATGACTCACCGCGCTCGGTGTCACGCACAGTTCGTCGGCCGCTCGCCCCGCGTGCCGCAGACGCGCAAGCGCCTCGAACGTCAGCAGACACTGGATCGGAGGTATGTGCTGCAATGCCATCGTCATGCCCCTGTGCCCGACCGTTTATCGGCCGATTCGATGCGTTCGCGCGCCGCCCACCAGCGATCGCCGAACTGCCCCTGTAGCCAGGCGACGAAGCCGCTGACCTTGGCCGGCACCAGCTGCGGCGACGGAAAGACCGCGTGGATCTCCTGCGACGGCAGTGCCCACTCGGTCAGCAGCGGCAGCACCTCGCCGGCCTCGATCGCCTCGTCGGCCACGTAGCACGGCAGCGCGGCCACGCCCATGCCGGCGCCGGCCGCGGTCAAGAGCGTGGACAGGCTGTTCGAGCGCAGCGGTCCGCGCACCGCCACCGCGAGTGCCTTGCCGTCGGGCCCGGTGAAGTGCCAGCGCGCATCGCCCTGCACCGTGCTGTAGATCAACGCCTGGTGGCTGCCCAGGTCAGCCGGTACCCGCGGCGTGCCGTGCCGCCGCAGGTATTCGCCCGACGCCACCAGCACCCAGGGGTTGATGCCGAGATAGCGCGCGCCCAGCGTGGAATCGGCAAGCCGGCCCATGCGGATCGCGACGTCGATGCCCTGCTCGACCAGGCTCACGTAGCGGTCCTCGAAATTGAGCTCGATCTGCAGTCGCGGATTGCGCTGCATGAAACGCATCACCATCGGCGCCAGCACACGCCGGCCGAACGCCACCGACGTGCTGATGCGCAGCCCGCCCTGCACCTGCGACTGCATCAACGTCGCGACGCTCTCGGCCTCGTCCACATGGTGCGCGATCAGGCGGCACTTCTCGTAGTACAGCGCGCCGATCTCGGTCGGCGTGACGCCGTGCGTCGACCGGTGCAGCAGGCGCGCGCCGAGCCGCTTTTCCAGCTGGGCCACCAGCTTGGTGGCCGACGGCTGCCCGATGCCCATGTCGGCCGCCGCCTTGCTGAACGACCCGAGGTCGACCACGCGGATGAAGAGTCTGACGGCCTGGATGCGGTCCATGGTTTCCAAGTGAACCACAAATTCCGTCCAAATTCCAGATTGGAATAAGCGTAATGCGCATCTTCGCCTTGCAGGGCGCGGTGGGGACGGCCACACTCATGCGCAACGTTCCATAGTCCACAGGAGATACGCAGATGGCAAAGATGAAGGCCGCGATGGCCGCTGTTCTGGTGATGGAAAAGGAAGGCGTCACGCAAGCCTTCGGCGTGCCCGGCGCTGCGATCAATCCTTTCTACGCCCAGCTCAAGGAACGCAGCACCATCAGCCACGTGCTGGCACGCCACGTCGAAGCCGCTTCGCACATGGCCGAGGGCTACACCCGCGCGGTGCCCGGCAACATCGGCGTCTGCCTGGGCACCTCGGGCCCGGCCGGCACCGACATGCTCACCGGCCTCTATTCGGCCAGTGCCGATTCGATCCCGATCCTGTGTGTCACGGGTCAGGCGCCGCGCGCCAAGCTGCACAAGGAAGACTTCCAGGCGGTGGACATCGCCGCCATCGCCAAGCCGGTCACCAAGATGGCCACCACGGTGCTGGAGCCAGCGCAGGTGCCGCGCGTGTTCCAGCAGGCCTTCCATCTGATGCGCTCGGGCCGCCCGGGCCCGGTGCTGATCGACCTGCCATTCGACGTGCAGATGGCCGAGATCGAGTTCGACATCGATACCTACGAACCGATGGCCGTGTACAAGCCCACCGCTTCGCGCAAGCAGGTGGAGAAGGCGTTGGCCATGCTGATGGAGGCTGGCCGCCCGCTGATCGTCGCCGGTGGCGGCGTCATCAACGCCGACGCATCCGATCTGCTGGTCGAATTTGCCGAAACCATCGGCGTGCCGGTGATCCCCACGCTGATGGGCTGGGGCGCCATCGCCGACGACCACCCGCTGCAGGCCGGCATGGTGGGCCTGCAGACCTCGCAGCGCTACGGCAACGCCAACCTGCTGGCGAGCGACTTCGTGCTGGGCATCGGCAACCGCTGGGCCAACCGCCACACCGGCTCGCCCGAGGTGTATTGCAAGGGCCGCAAGTTCGTGCACGTCGACATCGAGCCGACGCAGATCGGCCGCATCTTCACGCCCGACCTGGGCATCGTGTCCGACGCCAAGGCTGCGCTGCAGCTTTTCGTCGAAGTGGCCAGGGAGTGGAAGCAGGCCGGCAAGCTGCGCGACTTCTCGGCCTGGGCGCAGGAGTGCCAGGGCCGCAAGAAGGATATCCAGTACCTGCGCAAGACCCACTACGACAACGTGCCGATGAAGCCGCAGCGCGTGTACCAATGCATGAACAATGCCTTCGACAAGGACACCTGCTACGTCTCGGTCATCGGCCTGTCGCAGATCGCCGGCGGCCAGTTCCTGCACGTGTACAAGCCGCGCCACTGGATCAACGCCGGTCAGGCCGGCCCGCTCGGCTGGACGCTGCCGGCCGCCCTGGGCGTGCGCGTGGCCGACCCCAAGCGCAAGATCGTGGCGCTGTCGGGCGACTACGACTTCCAGTTCCTGATCGAAGAGCTCGCCGTGGGCGCGCAGTTCAAGCTGCCCTACATCCACATCGTGGTCAACAACAGCTACCTGGGCCTGATCCGCCAGAGCCAGCGCGGCTTCTCGATGGACTACTGCGTGCAGCTCGCCTACGACAACGTCAACTCGCCCGAGGTGCAGGGCTACGGCATGGACATCGTCAAGGTCACCGAGGGCATGGGCTGCAAGGCCATTCGCGTGCATTCGCCCGACGAGGTGGCGCCCGCCATCCGCAAGGCCGAGGCGCTGATGGCCGAGTTCCAGGTGCCGGTGGTGATCGAGATGATCCTCGAGCGCGTGACCAACATCTCGATGGGCACCGAGATCGACAATGTCACCGAGTTCGAGGAGATGGCCGCCGGCAAGCAGGACGTGCCCACCGCGACCGCCGTGTCCATGCTCGACTGAACGTTTGCCAAGATCGGAGTGACTGACATGCCCAAGCTCGCCGCCAACCTGACGATGCTCTACAACGAGGTGCCGTTTCTGGATCGCTTCGCACTGGCCGCGCGAGATGGCTTCAAGGCGGTGGAGTTCCTGTTTCCCTACGCCTTCAAGGCCGAGGAAATCCGAAAGCAGCTGGACGCCAACGGCCTGCAACTGGTGCTGCACAACCTGCCCGCGGGCAACTGGGACGCCGGCGAGCGCGGAATTGCCTGCCATCCCGATCGCACCTCCGAGTTTCGCGAAGGCGTGGCGCAAGCCATCGGCTATGCGAAGGCGCTGGGCGTGGGTCAGCTCAACTGCCTCGTGGGCAAGGCGCCAGCGGGCGCGGCGGATGCACAGCTGCGCAAGACCCTGGTAGAAAACCTGCGCTACGCCGCGACCGAGCTCAAGAAGGCCGGACTGAAGCTGCTCGTCGAACCAATCAACACGTTCGACATCCCGGGCTTTTACCTGCACGGCAGCGCCCAGACGCTGTCGGTGCTCGATGAAGTCGGCTCGGACAACGCTTACCTGCAATACGACATCTACCACATGCAGCGCATGGAGGGCGAACTGGCCGCGACGATGCAGAAGCACCTGCCGCGCATCGCGCACATTCAGCTCGCCGACAACCCCGGGCGCAACGAACCCGGCACCGGCGAGATCAATTACGCGTTCCTGTTCGGGCATCTGGACCGGATCGGCTACGACGGCTGGATCGGCTGCGAATACAAGCCGGCCGCCACGACCGAGGCCGGCCTCGGCTGGCTGAAGCAGTTGCAGCAGTAAACCCAACCCTCAACCACGGAGGAAACGAATCATGTCTACGCAATCCCTGAAGATCGGTTTCATCGGCCTGGGCATCATGGGCACGCCGATGGCCGGGCACCTGGCCGCCGCCGGACACAAGCTGTTCGTCAACACAATTGGCAAGACCCCCGAAGCGCTGGAAAAGGCTGGCGTCACCCGCTGCGCCACCAACAAGGAAGTGGCGCAGTCGGCCGAGATCATCATCACCATGGTTCCCGACACGCCCGACGTGGGCAAGGCCCTGTTTGGCGAAGGTGGCGTGGCCGAAGGCCTGTCCAAGGGCAAGGTGGTGGTCGACATGTCGTCGATCTCTCCGGTCGAGACCAAGGAATACGCGAAGAAGATCGAGGAACTCGGCTGCGACTACATCGACGCGCCGGTCTCGGGCGGCGACGTCGGCGCGAAGAACGCGGCGCTGTCGATCATGTGCGGCGGCAAGCAGGCGGTGTTCGACCGCGTCAAGCCGGTGTTCGAGCTGATGGGCAAGAACATCACGCTGGTCGGCGGCATCGGCGACGGGCAGACAGCCAAGGTCGCGAACCAGATCGTGGTCGCGCTGACGATCAATGCGGTCGCGGAAGGCCTGCTGTTCGCGGCGAAGGCCGGCGCCGACGCCGCGAAGGTGCGCCAGGCGCTGATGGGCGGCCTCGCGACCTCGCGCATTCTCGACATCCTCGGCGAGCGCATGATCAAGCGCACTTTCGATCCGGGCTTCCGCATCGCGCTGCACCAGAAGGACCTGAATCTCGCGCTGACCGCTGCACGCCAGCTCGGGCTCGCGCTGCCGGCGACCGGCACCGCGCAGCAGCTGTTCAGCGGCTGCGTCGCGAACGGCGGCGCGGCCTGGGACCATTCCGGCATGGTGCGCGCGCTCGAGAAGCTGTCGAACTTCGAAATCGGCCAGAAGGCCGGTTGAGTCAATGAACCCGACCCCCTCCGAAGGCGCCGCGCGCGCCCTGCTGCGGCGGCTGTTCGATGCCGCCGTCGCAAGCGCGCAGCCGGCGTTGTGCATTCCACCGCACCTGCCGGCGCCGGCCGAACTCGGCACGGGCCGGCTGATCGTGATCGGCGCCGGCAAGGCGTCCGCCGCGATGGCCCGCGCGGTCGAGGACAACTGGCGCGGCCCGTTGTCGGGGCTGGTCGTCACGCGCTATGGCTATGCGGTGCCGTGCGAACGCATCGAGATCGTCGAGGCGGCGCATCCGGTGCCCGACGCCGCGGGTCTCGCGGCCGCCGAGCGCATGCTTGCGCTGGTGCAGGGCCTGAAGGCCGACGATCTGGTGCTGTGCCTGATCTCCGGCGGCGGCTCGTCGCTGCTGCCGCTGCCGCTGGCCGGCCTGACGCTGGATCACAAGCAGGACGTGAACCGCGCACTGCTCAAATCGGGCGCGACGATCAGCGAGATGAACTGCGTGCGCCGCCACCTGTCGGGCATCAAGGGGGGCAGGCTGGCCGCGGCCTGCCATCCGGCGCGCGTGCTGACGCTGCTGATTTCCGACGTGCCCGGCGACAACCCGATCGACATCGCTTCCGGCCCGACGGTGCCCGATCCGACCACCTGCGCCGACGCGCTGGCGGTGATCCGGCGTTACGGCATCGAGGTGCCGGCGCCGGTGCGCGCGGTGCTCGAGAGCGGACGCGGCGAATCGGTCAAGCCCGGCGACCCGCGGCTCGCAGGCCACGAGGTGCGGATGATCGCGACCCCGCAGATGGCGCTGGAAGCCGCGGCCGCTGTCGCGAGCCAGTCGGGCGTGACGCCGTACATCCTCGGCGACGCGCTCGAAGGCGAGGCGCGCGACGTGGGCAAGGTGCTGGCCGGCATCGCGCTGCAGGTCGCGAACCACAGCCAGCCGGTGCCGGCGCCTTGCGTGCTGCTTTCCGGCGGCGAGACCACGGTGACCGTCCGCGGCAACGGCCGCGGCGGGCGCAACGTGGAGTGCCTGCTTGCGATAGCGATCACGCTCGACGGCCACCCGCGCATCCATGCGCTGGCCGGTGATACCGACGGCGTCGACGGCCAGGAGGAGATCGCAGGCGCCTATCTCGCGCCCGACTCGCTGACGCGCGCCTGGGCCAAGGGCCTGCGGCCGAAGGACGCGCTGGCGGACAACGACGGCCACGGGTTCTTCGAGGCGCTCGGCGATTCGGTGATCACCGGGCCGACGCTGACCAACGTGAATGACTTTCGCGCGATCCTGATCGAAGCGCCCACCAAGAGCTGAACATGCGCAGAACGCGAAACGCGAAGATCGTCGCGACCCTCGGGCCGGCCAGTTCGGACAAGGACACGATCCGCCGCCTGTTCCTGGCCGGCGTCGACGTGTTCCGGCTCAACTTCAGTCACGGCAGCGCCGACGACCACCGGGCACGGCTGGCGATCCTGCGCGAGCTCGAGAAGGAGACGAACCGCCCGATCGCCGTGCTGGCCGACCTGCAGGGCCCGAAGCTGCGCGTCGGCACCTTTGCCGAGGGCCCGGTGCCGCTGGCCGAGGGCGCGGCGTTCCGGCTCGACCTCGACCCGGCGCCAGGCAACGCCCAGCGCGCCGGCCTGCCGCATCCGGAAATCTTCGCGGCGCTCGTGCCGGGCGCCGAGTTGCTGCTCGACGACGGCCGGCTGCGCCTGAAGGTCGAGCGCTGCGGCGCCGATTTCGCCGAGACCCGGGTCGTCGTCGGCGGCAAGCTGTCGGAGCGCAAGGGCGTGAACGTGCCCGGCGTGGTGCTGCCGATCTCGGCGCTGACGCCCAAGGACCGGCGCGATCTCGATCTGGCGCTCGAACTCGGGGTGGACTGGGTCGCGCTGTCGTTCGTGCAGAGGCCGGAGGACGTCGCGCAGGCGCGCGAGCTGATCGGCGAACGCGCCGGCATCGTCTCCAAGCTCGAGAAGCCGTCGGCGGTCGAGAGGCTCGATGAGATCGTCGCGCTGTCCGACGCGGTGATGGTCGCGCGCGGCGACCTCGGGGTCGAACTGCCGGCCGAGCGCGTGCCGGCGATCCAGAAGCGCATCGTGCGCAGTTGCCGGCGCCTGGGCAAGCCGGTGATCGTCGCGACGCAGATGCTCGAGTCGATGGTCGAGGCGCCGGTGCCGACGCGCGCCGAGGCCTCCGACGTGGCGACCGCGATCTACGACGGCGCCGATGCGGTGATGCTGTCGGCCGAGTCGGCTTCGGGGCGCCACCCGATCGAGGCGGTGGACATGATGAACCGCATCATCGAGCAGGTCGAAGCCGATCCGCTGTACCGCCAGCTGATCGACGCCTCGCACGCCTCGGCGCGCCCGAGCGACGACGTGGCCGAAGCCGTGTGCTGCGCGATGCGCCGCGCGGTCGGTCTGCTGCACGCGGCGGCCATCGTCTGCTATACGATGTCGGGCCACACCAGCCTGCGCGCCGCGCGCGAACGGCCCGAGTCGCCGATCCTCAGCCTCACCCCCCGGCTCGCAACCGCGCGCCGCCTCGCGCTGGCCTGGGGCGTGCATTCGGTCTGCACCGACGACGTCGCTGACGTGAATGAGATGGCCGATGTGGCCTGCGCCGCGGCGCGCCGCGAGAGCTTCGCGCAGCCGGGCCGGATGATCGTCGTGATCGCCGGGGTTCCGTTCGGAACACCGGGCACGACCAACCTGATGCGGATCGCCGCGGTCTGACCCGAACGCGCCGCTACTGGTGGACGACGCCACCGCGGCGCGCACCTGGGACCAGTGGACCGACAATGGCCGCACGCCCGACGGCATCGACGAGTGGCCGGCACTGCTGCGCAGCCTCGATGCCACCGATCCCGATTACAAAGACTGAACCCCACGAAGGAGATCCCCATGCCGACCATCCGCGTCGAACTGTTCGAAGGCCGCACCGCCGAGCAAAAGCGCGCGTTCGCAAAAGCCGTCACCGAGGCCACAGTGCAGACGCTGGGCGGCTCCGCCGACAGCGTCGACATCCTGTTCTTCGACGTCAAGCCGCAGGACTGGGCGACCGGCGGCATGCTGTGGAGCGACCCGCGCCCGGCCAAGTCGTAGCACGCGCTAAAAAAGGCGCGAGCCCGGCATCGGGGTGCAAAGCGGCCGATCCGGCGCGCGCGGGTGCCCAACCGAAACTGACACCAAACTGACATCCGCCGGCGGCCACGGCGTGGAAGCGGCATGCGCGCAACATCGGCGCCCTTCCGCCAAAACATAGCCATCCTTCCACCGAATTTAAGGGGCATCCCCCTATGAAACCCGGTGCTGCAACTGCTATATTGCGTTGCAACATGTCACCGAAGGTGGACGGCGGAAGATGATGTATCAAATCTACGAAACCCAGCGGTCGCTGATCGAGCCTTTTGCGGATTTCGCGCATGCCGCGGCCAAGATGTATGGCAATCCGCTGTCGCCGCTTGGCCAGACCCCGTTCTCGCAGCGCGTGTCCGCCGGGTTCAGCCTGCTGCATCGGCTCGGCAAGGACTACGAGAAGCCCGAATTCGGCATCCAGACCGTGATGGTCGATGGCGTCGAGGTCGCGATCCACGAGCGCGTCGAGGTCGACAAGCCGTTCTGCGAACTGCGCCGCTTCAAGCGCTTCACCGACGACGCGGCGACGCTGGCCAAGCTCAAGAGCCAGCCGGTCGTGCTGATCGTCGCACCGCTGTCGGGGCACCACGCGACGCTGCTGCGCGACACGGTCAAGGCGATGCTGCGCGACCACAAGGTCTACATCACCGACTGGAAGAACGCTCGCCTGGTACCGCTCGTCGACGGGTACTTCCATCTGGACGACTACGTCAACTACGTGCAAGAGTTCATCCGCCACCTGCAGGCCCATTACGGCAACTGCCACGTCATCAGCGTGTGCCAGCC
>JAFECV010000180.1 GCA_018241985.1 Pseudomonadota bacterium
TTGGGGTTCCTCCTGAAATTCGTTCAACGACCCTGGTCAAAAGCCGCGCCGCAAGTCCGCTTCAAGCCGCAAGTCCGCTTCAAATTTCCACCATTTCGAAGTCTTCCTTGCGCGCTCCGCATTCGGGGCAGGTCCAGTTCATCGGCAGATCGGCCCAGGCCGTTCCGGGCGCGACGCCATGCTCGGGATCGCCCGCGGCCTCGTCATAAATCCAGCCGCAAATCAAACACATCCACGTTTTAGAATCACTCACAGCTTAAGGGCCCAACGCATCGAATGCAACAATTGTAACTAGGGACTTTTTAACGATTCGAGGGACTTTATGACATGGCCGAGCCCGCGGTGCGCGCGGCCATCACAGTCTGGCCCATGAGCACGCACGAGCCGCGAGATCTCCACTCCAGCAGCAACGCCGACATTGAAGACGCAGCCGCGTCGCCCGCCTGCGTGCTGGTGTTCAACGCGAGCGACCCGAGCGGCGCCGGCGGCCTGGCCGCGGCGATCACCGCGATCGCGTCGATCGGCGCGCATGCGCTGCCGGTCGTGACCGGCGCCTATGTGCGCGACAGCGCCGAAGTGTTCGAGCATGTGGCGTTCGACGACGAAGCGGTGACCGAGCAGGCCCGTACCGTGCTCGAGGACATCCCGGTCCAGGTGATCGAGGTCGGCTTCGTCGGCAGCCCGGACAATCTCGCCGCGATCGCGAGCCTCGCCTCCGACTACGCCGACGTCCCGCTGATCGCCTACATGCCCGACCTGTCGTGGTGGGACGAGGCGCAGATCGACCTGTACCTGGACGCGTTCCGCGAACTGATGCTGCCGCAGACCACGGTGTTGGTCGGCAACCACAGCACGCTGTCGCGCTGGCTGCTGCCGGACTGGAGCGACGACAAGCGCCCCAGCGCGCGCGACCTGGCCCGGGCCGCGGCCGACGGCGGCGTCGCGTACACGCTGGTCACCGGCATCGCGGTGGACGACCAGCACATCGACAACGTGCTCGCCTCGCCGCAGGCGGTGCTCGCGAGCGAGAAATTCGAGCGCTTCGAGGCCCAGTTCTGTGGCGCGGGCGATACGCTCGCGGCCGCGCTGGCCGCGCTGATCGCGACCGGCAGCGACCTGGCCGCGGCCACCGGCGAGGCGCTGAGCTACCTCGACCAGTCGCTTGATGGCGGCTTTAGACCCGGCATGGGCAACCTGCTGCCCGACCGCCTGTTCTGGGCGCAGGGCACGACCGACGACGCGGCCGACGACGCCGATGAGACCCCGACCACCGAAAGCGAAGACCTGCAGGGCTTCGCGATGCCTCCCCATGAAACCAAGCACTGACCGCAACGAAACCCTGTTCGAGCAGGCCCGGCGCGTGATTCCCGGCGGCGTGAACTCGCCGGTGCGCGCGTTCAAGGCCGTCGGCGGCACGCCGCGCTTCATCCGCCGCGCGCACGGCGCCTATCTGTGGGACGAGAACGGCGATCGCTTCATCGACTACATCGGCTCCTGGGGCCCGATGATCCTCGGCCACAACCACCCGGCGGTGGTCGAGGCGGTGCTGGAAGCGGTGCGCGAAGGCTTCTCGTTCGGCGCGCCGACCGAGCGCGAAACGCTGCTGGCCGAACAGATCGTCCGGCTGATGCCGGCTATCGAGATGCTGCGGCTGGTGAGCTCGGGCACCGAAGCGGGGATGAGCGCGATCCGCCTCGCGCGCGGCGCGACCGGGCGCAACAAGATCGTCAAGTTCGAAGGCTGCTACCACGGCCACGCCGACGCGCTGCTGGTCAAGGCCGGCTCGGGGCTCGCGACCTTCGGCCACCCGACCAGCGCCGGCGTGCCGCCCGAGGTGACGCGCGACACGCTGGTGCTCGCGTACAACGACGTGGCGCAGCTCGAGGCCGCGTTCGCCGAGCACGGCAGCCAGGTCGCCGGCCTGATCATCGAGCTGATCGCCGGCAACATGAACTTCGTGCGCGCTACCACTGCGTTCATGCGCCGCTGCCGCGAGCTGTGCAGCCAGCATGGCGCGCTCTTGATCCTCGACGAGGTGATGACCGGCTTTCGCGTCGCGCTCGGCGGCGCGCAAAGCCTGTATGCGCGCGAGATCGCCGGCTTCGCGCCGGATCTGACGGTGCTCGGCAAGGTGATCGGCGGCGGCATGCCGCTGGCCGCGTTCGGCGGCCGCCGCGCGGTGATGGAGCAGCTCGCGCCGCTCGGGCCGGTGTACCAGGCCGGCACGCTGTCGGGCAATCCGGTCGCGACCGCCTGCGGGCTGGCCACGCTGCGCCAGCTCCAGCAGCCGCGCTTCTTTGAGACGCTGGCGAACCGCACGCGCGCGCTGGTCGACGGGCTCGCCGCCGCGGCGCGCGAGCAAAGCCTGCCCTTCAGCGCCGACAGCGAGGGCGGCATGTTCGGCTTCTTCCTGCTGCCCGAGCTGCCGCGCAACTACGCGGCGGTGATGAAGAGCGACGCGACCCGCTTCAACCGACTGTTCCACGGCCTGCTCGAGCGCGGCATCTACATCGCGCCGGCGCTGTACGAGGCCGGCTTCGTCAGCGCCGCGCACAGCGCGCAGGACATCGAGGCCACCATCGCCGCGGCGCGCGCGGTCTTCGCGGAACTACGAAATAAATAGCAAACTGCGAACGACGGGCGCGGGCTTCGGCCACTATTTGCTTGAAACCGGCGCAAGAAACCCCGTCGTAAGCCCCGCCGCATGAACCTGCGCTTCGTCGAAGCCTTCGTCTGGGTCGCGCGGCTGCAGAGCATCACGCGCGGCGCCGAAAAGCTCCATCTGACCCAGTCCGCGGTGTCGAACCGCGTCGCGATGCTGGAACAGGAGCTCGGCACCGCGCTGCTGGACCGGCGCGAACGCGGCTTTGCGTTGACGCCGGCCGGCGCGCGCTTCGTGCAGCACGCCGAGCGGCTGCTCGCGCTGCAGCGCGAAATCCGGACCGAGTTCGGCAGCCCCGAGCAGCAGCCGCTGTCGCTGCGCATCGGCGGCATCGAGACCGCGCTGCACACCTGGCTGATCCCGATGATCGAGCGCGTGAAGAAGTCGAACGCGCAGATCGAACTGGAACTGACGATCGAGACGACGCCGACGCTGGTCGAGCTGCTGCGCCGCGGCAGCCTGGACCTGGCCTTCGCCGCGCTGCCCGCGCTCGGCGAGCAGATCGAGAACGAGGAACTCGCGCCGCTGGAGATGGTGTTCGTCGGCCCGGCCGGCATGGCGCGCCGACGGCCGCTGCGCGCCGGCGAACTGCTGGCGCACGACCTGCTGACGTTCCAGCGCGGCTCGGCGCCGCATGTGGCGCTGCTCGATCTGCTGCGCTCGCTCGGCGCGCCGACCAAGGGCGTGCACAGCGTCTCGTCGATCTCCGCGCTGGTGCGCCTGGTCGAGAGCGGCTTCGGCCTGGCGACGCTGCCGCGCGCCGCCGCCGAGCAGATGATGGCGCGCAGCCGGATCGCGATCCTGCGCACCGAGGCCAAGCTCGCGCCGCTGCCGATGGTCGCGAGCTACTGGCGCGATCCGGCGGCGCCGGCGCGCGACCGGGCGCTGCATGAAGCCCTGAGCTTCGTGCGCGCCCAGTAGGCGTGTTCGCCGGCTGGCTCGGCCATCGCTCGCTTCCATTGCGGTTTTGCCGCCCTGCGGAGCACAAGGCGGAGCGCGAGCGGTCTTCGCAAAACTACAAATTAGATAGCAAACTGTGAACGACCGGTGCGGGCTGCAGCCACTATTTGCTTGAAATCCGTGCCGACAGCGGCTCCAGCCGCCAGCCCTTGCGCTCGAGCTCCACGCGCAGATGCGCCGCGGTGGCCACGGCCTCGGGCCCGTCGCCGTGCACGCAGATGCTGCCGATCGCGGTCGGCAGACGCTTTCCGCTGACCGAGATGATCGCCTGCTCGGCCAGCATCGCCTCGACATGCGCGAGCGAGCGCTCCGCGCCATGGATCATCGCGTCGGGCCGGCTGCGCGGGACGAGTTGGCCGTCGTCCAGGTAGGCGCGGTCGGCGAAGATTTCCTCGACCACGGCGAGCCCGGCCTCGCGCCCGGCGCTGCACAGGCACGAGAGCGCGGGCGCGAGCAGGATGAGCCCGCGGTCGTAGGCCGCGACCGCGCGCGCCACGGTGCGCGCCAGGCCCAAGTCGGCGCAGGCCATGTTGCTGAGCGCGCCGTGCGCCTTCACGTGGCCGATGCGCAGGCCCTCGGTGCGCGCCATGCCATCGAGCGCGGCGATCTGGTAGATCAGCACCGCCTCGAGCTCGGCGGGGTCCAGCTGCATGCGGCGCCGGCCGAACCCCTGCAGGTCGGGAAACGACGGATGCGCGCCGACGCTGACGCCCGCGGCCTTCGCGAGCCGCAGCGTGCTGCGCATCACCAGCGGGTCGCCGGCATGGAACCCGCAGGCCACGTTCGCCGAGTTCACCGACTGCAGGATTTCGCGGTCCGAGCCCATGGTCCAGGCGCCGAAGCTCTCGCCCAGGTCGGCGTTCAGGTTGATGGTTTTCGACATGCGGTGACTCCTGTGCGGTGACGCCTCAGTGATTCGTGACGGTGCGCCGTCTTCATTCCAGCGCATCGGTGCGGACCATGCCGCTGACCAGGTTGCCTTGGTAGAGCGCGGCCTCGTCGATGACGCCCGGCGGACGAAAGCGCTCGATGCGGCTCACCCATTGCGCGAGCCTCTCGGCCCGTTCGGCGCGCGCGGCCGCCGCCTCGGCCAGGTCGACGCGCTCGAAGCGCAGCACGGCGCCCGGCCGCAGATGCGCCAGCCGCGGCAGGTCGGCGCTGATCACGGTCGCGATCTTCGGGTAGCCGCCGACCGTCTGGCAGTCGGCCATCAGCACGATGGGCTGGCCGTTCGCCGGCACCTGGATCGCGCCCGGCGTCACGCCGTCGGACGCGATGTCGGCGCCGAGCGCGCTGTGCGCGAGCAGCGGGCCCTCGAGCCGCAGGCCCATGCGGTCGCTGTCCGGCGTGACGCGGAACGGCTGCGCATGGAACGCCTCGAGCGCGGCTTCGGTGAAATGGTCAAGCTGCGGCCCGGGCACGACGCGGATCGGACCGTCTGCATAGGTGAGAGGCGGCGCCCTGAACTCGACCAGCGCATTGCCGACGCCACCAATCGCGCCGGCGCAGCCCAGCAGGTCGCCGGCCGCCAGCGCACGCCCTCGCACGCCGCCGAGTGCGGCGCGCGCGTAGGTAGAGCGGCTGCCGA
>JAFECV010000181.1 GCA_018241985.1 Pseudomonadota bacterium
GCCGGTGCGGATGCGCACCACCTGCTCGAGCGCGTAGACGAACACCTTGCCGTCGCCGATCTTTCCGGTGCGCGCGGCGGTCTCGATCGCCTCGATCGCGCGATCGACCAGGTCGTCGTCCAGCGCGGCCTCGATCTTCACCTTGGGCAGGAAGTCGACCACGTACTCGGCGCCGCGGTACAGCTCGGTATGGCCCTTCTGGCGGCCGAAGCCCTTGACCTCGGTGACAGTGATGCCCTGGATGCCGATCGCCGACAGCGCTTCGCGCACCTCGTCGAGCTTGAACGGTTTGATGATGGCGGTGACGAGTTTCATGGTGTGTGTTTCTCCTTGGGCAGAGGGCAAGGTCAGAAGCTGTACTTCACGCCGGCGACCAGCGCGGTGCGACCCGTGAAGCGCCCCTGCGGCGTCGCGTACAGGGTCTGGTTCGCGTCGGTGCCGATCACTGCGAGGCTGGCCGACAGGCCGTGGCCGAAGTCGCGGCCCAGGGTCAGCGCATAGTCGGTGTACGAGAGCGCGCCGTTGTTCGCGACCGTCTGGCGGCCGACATGCGGCACCAGCGACCAGCCGCCGCCGAGGTCGAAGTTCGCCGACAGGTCCAGGTAGCCGCTGTTGCGGCTGTTCGGCGTGCCGAACAGGTCCGACAGGCTGTCCGAATACTTCAGCGTCACGATGCGCCATGTCAGTGCCGCATACAGCTCGTCGGTGTTCGCGTCGGCGAAGCCGTTCACGCGGCCCAGCGTGTTGCCCGGGTACTGGTAGCGCAGGTAGCCGAGGTCGTAGCTCCAGTCCTTGCCGATCTGGCCGCGATAGCCGCCGTACAGGTCGAGCTCCATGGAGCCGTCGGTCGCGCCGGCGTCCTTGATCCAGCGGATCGACGACGCCCAGGCGCCGAGGTAGAAGCCGCTCGCGTGCGTGAAGTCGACCCCGCCCTGCAGCGCGGGATCGAGGTGCGACTGCGAGATGCCGCGGTAGCGGTAGTCGGTGACCGCGCCGATGTTGAACGCCAGCGTGTACGGCGGCGTCGCCGCAGCCGGGCCGGTCGCAACGGCGTCGCCATCGGTCTGCGCCTGCGCGCTGCCCGCGGCCAGCGCCAGCAGCGCGATTGGTAGCAAGTTCAAGTGTTTCGCGTTCGAGGCCATGCGTTCTCTCTCCAGAGTTGCCCGTGACCTCATCAAGCAGCAAGCGTGCCAGGCATCTGAATGCCCGCGCGGGCCGCCGGCGCGCGGCCGATCTGCGCTATCATGACTGTACGGATAAACAGTCTGCACTGCGGCGGTGCCCGGAGCCCGGGAAGGGTGCCTGCACCGCCCCAGCCTGGGGAGCCCTGGATGAGCCTGTCACTGGTGCAAAGCCGAGCGCTGCTGGGTCTGGAAGCGGCCGCGGTCACGGTCGAGGTCCATCTGGCGAACGGGTTGCCGAGCTTCACGCTGGTCGGCCTCGCCGAAACCGAGGTCAAGGAGGCGCGCGAGCGGGTGCGCTCGGCGATCCAGAACGCGGGGCTCGCGTTCCCGCACAACAAGCGCATCACGGTGAATCTCGCGCCGGCGGATCTGCCGAAGGATTCGGGCCGGTTCGACCTGCCGATCGCGCTCGGCATCCTCGCCGCCAGCGGCCAGATCGACGCGGCGCAGCTCGCCGGCCACGAGTTCGCCGGCGAGCTGTCGCTGTCGGGCGAGCTGCGGCCGGTGCGCGGCGCGCTCGCGATGAGCCTCGCGCTGCAGGCCGCGGGCGAGAGCGCCCGGCTCGTGCTGCCGCCGGGCAGCGCCGACGAAGCCGCGCTGGTGCCGCAGGCGCAGGTGTTCCGCGCGCGGCATCTGCTCGACGTGGTGCGGCGTTTTCTGCCCGGGGGTGGCGACCGTGGCGCCGGTGCCGACGGTGCCGGCGGCGGCGATGACGCTGCATCCGCCGCGCCCCATGACGGCTGGTCGCGGCTCGCGCCGAACCCGCTGCCGGCCTGTGCCGACTATCCGGACCTCGCCGACGTGAAGGGCCAGGCCGCCGCCCGGCGCGCGCTCGAGATCGCCGCCGCCGGCGGCCACAGCCTGCTGATGATGGGGCCGCCGGGCTCGGGCAAGTCGATGCTCGCGCAGCGCTTCGCTGGCCTGCTGCCGGCGATGACGCCGCACGAGGCGCTGGAGAGCGCGGCGATCGCCAGCGTCGGCGGGCGCTTTTCGCTCGCGCGCTGGGCCCAGCGGCCGACCTGCAGCCCGCACCACACCGCGAGCGCGGTGGCGCTGGTCGGCGGCGGCTCGCCGCCGCGGCCCGGCGAGATCTCGCTCGCGCACCACGGCGTGCTGTTCCTCGACGAGTTCCCGGAATTTCCGCGTGCCGCGCTGGAGGCGCTGCGCGAGCCGCTGGAGACCGGCAGCATCACGATCTCGCGCGCCGCGCGGCGCGCCGAGTTCCCGGCGCGGTTCCAGTTGATCGCCGCGATGAACCCCTGCCCCTGCGGCCACCTCGGCTCGCCGCTCGCCGCCTGCCGCTGCACGCCGGACCAGGTCGCGCGCTACCAGGGCCGACTCTCGGGCCCGCTGCTGGACCGCATCGACCTGCACGTGGAAGTGCCGGCGGTCGCGCCGCAGGAGCTGGTGCAGGCGCCCGCCGGCGAGACGTCGCAGGCGGTGCGCGCACGGGCCAACGCCGCGCGCGAACGCGCGCTCGCGCGCCAGGGCAAGCTCAACCAGGCGCTGCAGGGGCAGGAGATCGACACGGCGATTGGGCTCGACCGCGCCGCCGCGAAATTCCTCAACAGCGCGGCGACGCGGCTCGGCTGGTCGGCGCGCGGCATGCACCGCGTGCTGAAGGTCGCGCGCACGATCGCCGACCTCGCCGGCTCGCAATCGACCGAGGTCGCGCAGGTGGCCGAGGCGGTGCAGTATCGGCGCGCGCTGCGGGCGGCGTAGGCGAGCGGTTTGCTATTTATTTAATATCTGTATGTGAAGATTTCGCCTTAGCTGCAGCCCGATTTGATGTTGAATTCGCGCTGCACACGCCGCCCACGCGCGCAGCGGCGCGATCAAGCCAGCTGCGTCGACACGATCCGCCGCACGCCGGCCGCCGCCATCTGCCGCCAAGCCTCGGCGAGCGAGCCGTTCAGGTCGATCGCGCGGGTCGCGTCCTCGATCACGGTCGCGTCGAACCCCGCGCCGCACGCATCGAGCGCAGTCCACGCGACGCAGAAGTCGGTCGCGAGGCCGGCGACGAACACGGCGCGGATGCCGCGCTCGCGCAGGTAGCCGGCGAGGCCGGTCGCGGTCTTGCGGTCCGCTTCGCGGAACGCCGAGTAGCTGTCGACGCCCGGGTGAAACCCCTTGCGGATCACCAGCTGCGCCGCCGGCAGATGCAGATCGCGGTGCAGCGCCGCGTCCTCGGTGCCCTGCACGCAGTGGTCCGGCCACAGCACCTGCGGGCCGTAGGGGAGGTGCACGGTGTCGAACGGCTTCCTGCCCGGGTGCGCGCTCGCGAACGACGCATGGCCCGGCGTGTGCCAGTCCTGCGTGATCACGATGTTGTCGAACGCGGCCGCGAGCCGGTTGATGACCGGCACCACCTCGGCGCCGCCCGGAACCGGCAGCGCGCCGTCGATGAAGCCGTTCTGCACGTCGACCACGATCAGCGCCGCGTCGCTGCCGGGCCTGATCTTCGCGGCCGCGGGCGACGGCGCGACCGCCGTCAGGCCCAGCACGGGCGCGATGGAAAACGGGAAACCCAATCGCATACGCATGCGCTTGCTCCTTCGTACAGGCCAGCCGTGCAACACCGATGCGGGCGACAGCACGGGGCGACCTGACTGCTCAATGCACCAACATTTTTATGCGGTTTTGCATTCGGGCGCAGAACAAGGCGGGGCGCCGCGGACAGTGCCAACACGCACGGCAAGGCGCCCCAACGCGGTTATACGTTCGAATGCGAAACCGCATCGCTGCCGGTGCCGAGGTACACCTGCTGCACCTGCCGATCGTCCCGGATCTGCTGCGGACTGCCGTCGGCGATCAGCCGGCCGCGCGCCAGCACGATCACGCGGTCGGCATAGCCGAACACGGCGTCCATGCTGTGCTCGGTGAACAGCACCGCCATGCCGCGCTCGGCGACGAGGCGCCGGGTCAGCGCCATCAGCGCGTGGCGTTCGGGCGGCGCCATGCCGGCGGTCGGCTCGTCCATCAGCAAGAGCCTGGGTTCGTGCGCGATCGCGATCGCCAGCTCGACGCTCTTCACGTCGCCGTAGGCCAGCACGCCGCAGCGCAGGTCGGCCTGCGCGCGCAGGCCGACCTGCTCCAGCAGCGCCAGCGCGTCGCCGCGGCGCCAGTCGGCGGCGCGCCGCCACGGCGAATACGGCCGCCGGTCGTGCGACAGCAGCGCCATCTGCACGTTCTCGACGACGGTGAGCGACGCGAAGGTCTCGGCGATCTGGAACGTGCGGCCGACGCCCAGGCGCCAGATCGCGCGCGGCGTGCGGCCGACGAGCTCCTGGCCATCCAGCAGCACCGAGCCGCGATCCGGCGCGAGCTGCCCGTTCACGATGTTGAAGAGCGTCGACTTGCCGGCGCCGTTCGGGCCGATCAGCGCGAGCAACTGGCCCGCCGCGAGCTCGAAGCCGACGTCGTCGACCGCGCGCACGCCGCCGAACGACTTCGCGAGGCCGGACACGCGCAGCAGGCTCATCGCCGCGCCTCGGTCGGCGCGGGGCCCTGCTCAGCCGGCGCGGCGGCCGGCGGCGTCGATGGATCGGCTTCAGCCGCGCGCCGAGGCCGCAGCCGCGCGAACAGCCGGCTGCATTCCCCGGCGATGCCCTGCGGGAACAGCAGCACCAGCAGCAGCACGATGCCGCCGAGCACCGCGCGCCAGTAGTCGGTGTTGCGCGCGACCACGTCGTGCAGCCAGGTGAACGCGGCCGCGCCGACCACCGGGCCGGCGAGCGTCTGCACGCCGCCGAGCAGCACCATCACCAGCGCGTCGACCGACTGGCCCACGCCGAGCAGATCGGGCGAGATGCTGCCCTTGGAAAACGCGGCGAGCGCCCCGGCCAGACCCGCGCCCGCGCCGGCGATCACGAACGCGGTCCATTGAACGCGCCGCACGTCGATGCCGATCGCGTCGGCGCGCAGCTTTGAGTCGCGCGCAGCGCGCAGCGCGTGGCCGAGCGGCGCGAACAACAGGCGCCGCAGCGCGAGCACGCCGGCCGCGGCCAGCAGCAGCGTCA
>JAFECV010000182.1 GCA_018241985.1 Pseudomonadota bacterium
AGAGGCTGAGCGCGAGCGCGACCAAGAGCTCGATCAGCGTCAGGCCGGTCTGGCGCGGCGCGCGGCGCTGATGACGAAGGTGCGGCGCCATCAGCTGCCTCCCGGCGTCACGGGGAACACGATCGACGGCACGGCCGCGCGCTCGAGCGCCGCGTCGCCCGAGAGGGAACGATCGGTGGAGCGGCGTGTCCAGCCGATCTTGATCACGACCATGTCGCCGGTGTCGTCGCAACTCCAGCGCGGCAGGCCGTCTGCGTCGTATGGTGCGCCGTCGAAGCAGACGTCCACCCGTGCGCCCGGCAGCTGTGCGTCGGCGCGCGCCAGCCATTCGGTCATCTGCGCGGTGGCGACCGCTGCGGCGTCGGCGCAGGGCGAGGTTGCAGCGACGCCCAGGCAGAAAGACGGGGCCGAGGGTGCCAGCGGCGACGTGCGGAACGAGCCGAGGTACGGGTTGTTCGCGGCGCGCATTGCCACGTCCTTGTTGCCGCGCATCATCTCGGCGAGTTCGCGCGCCAGCACCACTGCGGCCGACTGCTGCCGTGCGTCGTGGTTCGACTGCAGCGCCCCGGCCTGCAGCCCGACAATGCCGAGCAGCCCGAACGAAAGAACGACGATCGACACCAGCACCTCGACCAGCGAGAAGCCCCGCTGCCCGTGCCGGCGCCGGATTCCTGGCAGATCCTGCACTCGACTTTCCTCCCCTGGTCGCCGGGCCGTTTTTTCTCCGGATCGACCTTTGCCTGCTTGTGCGTCACGGTTGTCCGTGCGTCGGATGCGTACTTTACATACTTTTCGTACTTCTTTCGAAAATTTCCAGACGAACGGATGCCGCGAGCCGACGGGCGGCAGATTCGACTCCGGTTTTCGTGCGGAATTTGGCAGATGCCGAGCCCGGGCGGGCCCGCGGCGCCCCGTCAGCGCTTCACTTCATCGACCAGGCTCTTGAACTCGTCGATGTCTTCCAGGCTGCGGTACACGCTGGCGAAGCGGATATAGGCGACCTTGTCGAGCTTCTTGAGTTCGCGCATCACGAGTTCGCCGACGCGTCGCGATGGAACCTCGCGCTGCCCCAGGGCAAGCAGCTTTTCCTCGATGCGCTCGATCACCTGGTCGATGCGCTTGGTGCTGACCGGGCGCTTGCGCAGCGCCAGGTTCAGCGACGCGCGCAGCTTGGCGCGCTCGAACTCGACCCGGCGCCCGTCCTTCTTCACGACCGCGGGGAAGTTCACCTCGGGCCGTTCATAGGTGGTGAAGCGCTTGTGGCAGGACGCGCACTGCCGGCGGCGCCGGATGAAGTTCGCATCTTCCGAAACCCGGGTTTCGACCACCTGAGTGTCGGAATGGCCGCAAAAAGGGCATTTCATCGATCGGTCCCTGGCCGTGGCGCCGGCGCGGCCCGAACGCCGGTGCGGTCGGCGTCGGAAGCGGCGCGCACGGCGCTCAGCGGTACACCGGAAAGCGTTCGGTCAGCGCGCGCACCTTGGCGCGCACCGCATCGAGCGTCGCCTCGTCGCGCGGCTGGTCCAGCACGTCGGCGATCAGATGGGCGGTGGCGCGGGCTTCCTCGTCCTTGAAGCCGCGGGTGGTCAGCGCCGGCGTGCCGATGCGCACCCCGCTGGTGACCATCGGCTTTTCCGGGTCGTTTGGAATGGCGTTCTTGTTGATCGTCATGTGCGCGCGGCCGAGCACGGCTTCCGCCTCCTTGCCGGTGATGCCCTTGGCGCGCAGGTCGACCAGCATCAGATGGCTCTCGGTGCGGCCGCTGACGATGCGCAGGCCGCGCGCGACCAGCGTTTCCGCCATGATGCGGGCGTTCTTCAGCACCTGCTGCTGGTAGGCCCTGAATTCGGGCGCGAGCGCCTCCTTGAACGCAACCGCCTTGGCGGCGATCACGTGCATCAGCGGGCCGCCCTGCAGGCCGGGGAACATCGCGCTGTTGATCGCCTTCTCATGCTGCGCCTTCATCAGGATGAAGCCGCCGCGCGGGCCGCGCATGCTCTTGTGCGTGGTCGAGGTGACCACGTCGGCGTGCGGCACCGGGCTCGGGTAGATGCCGGCCGCGATCAGGCCGGCGTAATGCGCCATGTCGACCATGAAGATCGCGCCCACGTCCTTCGCGACCTTGGCGAATCTTTCAAAATCGATAGCAAGAGAATAGGCACTGGCGCCGGCGATGATCAGTTTTGGCTTAGATTCGTGGGCCTTGCGCTCCATCGCGTCGTAGTCGATCTCTTCCTTCGCGTTCAGGCCGTAGCTGACCACGTTGAACCACTTGCCGCTCATGTTCAGCGCCATGCCGTGGGTCAGGTGTCCGCCTTCGGCCAGACTCATGCCCATGATCGTGTCGCCGGGCTTGAGGAACGCGAGGAACACGGCCTCGTTCGCGGACGCGCCGCAATGCGCCTGCACGTTCGCGCTTTCGGCGCCGAACAACTGCTTGACCCGGTCGATCGCCAGCTGCTCGGCCACGTCCACGTACTCGCAGCCGCCGTAGTAGCGGCGGCCCGGGTAGCCTTCGGCGTACTTGTTCGTGAGCTGGCTGCCCTGCGCCGCCATCACGGCCGGCGAGGCGTAGTTTTCGGAGGCGATCAGCTCGATATGGTCTTCCTGGCGCGCGTTCTCGGCCTGGATCGCGGCCCAGACTTCAGGATCGGTCTGTTCGACGAGGATGTGGCGGTGGTACATGGCAGTCCTTGGATTGCAAGACGACGTTCCTGTCATTGCTTGAATGACGGGCCACCCAGGCGAACGGCTGAACACCGGCGTCATCAGATGCCGGTGGCACGCTTCCCCATGGTTTCCCCAGTCGGCGCCGGCAGCCCGCGATGACTGCGGGAGGGGCGCCTATCGCCAGTTGCGTACCTGCGGGAGTTTAGCCGAGCGCAGCCCGGGTTGCGCGCCGCAAGGCGGGCCGGCCGGGCCCGAATCGGGCGCGCAGCCGGACAGGGCCGAAAGGCGCGGCGTCAGGACAGCGACGCAACCTTCAAGTCGTCCTTGTCGCTGCCGGTGGAGCGGGCCGCCTTGGTCGTCGTGCCATCGGCCGGCATCACCGGGACCGCGTGGCCGGTCGCGACGCGGTACAGCCGCGCGTGCTCAGCCATCACCTTGCCGGCATAGCCGCCGTCGTCCTTGATGTTGGCCGCGCCGACGTAGTATTTGAGCCCGCCCTGGATCGACCCGGCGCGGGCAATGCAGTCCTGCAGCACCTTGACGCCGACCCGCATATTGGTCAGCGGGTCGAACGCGGCGAACATGCCGCCGAAGTTCTGGTACTTGTCGGAATGGACCTTGGTCATCACCTGCATCAGGCCCTGGGCGCCGACCGAACTTTGCGCGAACGGGTTGAAGCCGGACTCGACCGCCATCACGGCCAGGATCAGCGTCGGGTCGAGCTTGGTGCGCGTGCCGAGGTCATAGGCTTCGGCCACCAGCGCGCTCACCGGTTCGGGCGCCACATGGTACTTCTTGCTGAGCCAGTAAGCCACCGCTGCTTGCTGCTTCGTCAGATCCTTCGGATCGGCGGCGGTGGCGCGGTCGGCCGCGTCGGGTTCGGGCTGGACCCAGTCGTTGTTCGCCTCGTTGGCGGCGAGCTGGCGCGCGCTCAGCCAGCCGGCAAGCCGCTCCTCGCCGATATGGCGCAGGTCGGGCCGCAGGGCGAGCGTGAGAACGATCGTCACGAGCAGCACGCCGATCAGCGCGAGCCCGTTGTGCGTGATTTCGAAAATGCCTTCGGCGACGTCGGACGCGAAAACTCGCAGGCCGTGCGCCGTCTTGGTCAGCGTTGTCATAGCGCTCCTTTCGGCTCGAAGGCGGCACCTTTGGCGCGCTGGATTGCAGCGCGGCGGCGACCGACCTCGTCTGGATTGGTATGCCTCTGATTCGCGAAAAGGACGTCGGGATTCGTCAGCGAATCATGTGTGCCGTATTCGGCGGCAAATGCGGGTTTACCCGATAAACCCAAAGACTCAGCGATTTTGGAGGGCGTTTAATATCAAGTCAAGAATAAAGACTAGAGTGATGCATCGAATTTCGTCTAAAGAAAGCCCGTCCGGTTCGGTTTTGATGCGTTCCGTGCGTATCGAACGGGCCGATGGGCAGCGCGACTTGTCTGCTGGCCGACTGCAGTGCAACACGGCGCCGCTCCTCAATTCATAGCCGCTGCGGCTTTTCCGTCAAGCGCCGTGGCGGCGTCGTGCCTGCCGCTGCCGAAAAGTCGCCCGGGCCGCGCCCGGCCTGCATGACGGCGCCGGCGCAGGCTGGCCCTCGCCGGATTGAGACGGCCGCGCGCAATTGCAAAATCTTGCAATCGATGCGCCCCAAGCCATTGAAAAACGGGATTGGCAATTGCCACGGTGGCGGCGTAACCTGACGCTAGCCCGAGTGATCGGGCACACGCCGGTAGGAGCCAGTCCAGGCCGCAGGCCAAGCGGACGAAGCAGCCCCGGCATTCATGGAAGCAATCCGTTGCTTCCAGAAGCAGTGCGGGACAACCATCTCCCGCCTGCAGCCCCGACGGCGACGGTCTCGCGCCTGCCGTCAGGCCCGGCTGGAACTGCCGCAAGGCTGGCCCATGCCGGGCTTTACTTTGTCTGCTTCCGCCTCGATCAGCCACCCAGGACGGCACATTGAATAAACTCGGCCCATGAACCTGCAGTCGGTCACGGGCAACAAGTGGGTACGGGGCGTGGCGTGGGCGGTCGCCGCGCTGCTGATCCTGTGGGGCGTGACCTGGCTCGCGGTGCCGCCGCTGGTCAAGAGCGAGGTGCAGAAGATCGCGGGCAAGGAACTGGGGCGCAAGGTCACCGTCGGCGCGGTCGACTTCAAGCCCTGGAGCCTGGAACTGACGCTGACCGATCTGGCCGTCGCGACCGCCGACGGGGCGGGGCAGCAGTTCCATCTGAAGCGCCTGTACCTGAACGCCGACATCCAGTCGCTGTTCCGGTTCGCGCCGGTGCTGGATGCGGTCTCGCTCGACGCGCCCAGCCTCAAGCTCGCCCGGATCGCCGAAGGCCACTACGACATCGACGACATCCTGGCGCGCCTGAATCAGCCGGCGCCGGGCAAGCCTTCGGGCAAGCCGTTGCGCTTCGCGGTCTACAACGTGACGCTGCAGGGGGGCTCGGTCGATTTCGACGACAAGGCGGTCGGCAAGGCCCA
>JAFECV010000183.1 GCA_018241985.1 Pseudomonadota bacterium
CCTGTGCAAGATGAAGGACGGCAGCGGCCGCATCGCGGCGCACGAGATCATGCTCGGCACCAGCGCGATCCGCAACCTGATCCGCGAAGCCAAGGTCGCGCAGATGTACTCGACGATCCAGACCGGCAACAATGTCGGCATGCAGACGCTGGACCAGTGCCTGGCCGACCTCGTCAAGCGCAGCCAGATCGGCGCGGGCGAGGCGCGCAGCAAGGCCAAGATTCCGGAAAACTTCCCCGGATGAGCGCCGGTTTTCCCGTGCAAGGAGACACCTGATGGAACGCGATCAAGCCAGCAAGTTCATCAACGATCTGCTGCGACTGATGATCAGCCGCAACGGCTCGGATCTGTTCATCACCGGCGAGTTTCCGCCGGCGATCAAGATCGACGGCAAGCTGACCAAGGTGTCGCCGCAGGCGCTCAACGGCGCGCACACGCAGGCGCTGACGCGGTCGATCATGAACGACCGGCAGGCGGCGGAGTTCGAGCGCACGAAGGAATGCAACTTCGCGATCGCGCCGTCCGGGCTCGGGCGCTTTCGCGTGAACGCGTTCATGCAGCAGGGGATGATCGGCATGGTGCTGCGGGTGATCCCGAACCAGATCCCGACCATCGACGGGCTCGGCCTGCCGCAGACGCTCAAGGACGTGGTGATGACCAAGCGCGGCCTGTGCATCATGGTCGGCGCGACCGGTTCCGGCAAGACCACGTCGCTGGCCGCGATGGTCGACTGGCGCAACGACAAGTCGTACGGCCACATCATCACCGTGGAAGACCCGATCGAGTTCGTGCACGCGCACAAGAACTGCATCGTGACCCAGCGCGAGCTCGGCATCGACACCGACAGCTGGGAAGCCGCGCTGAAGAACACGCTGCGCCAGGCGCCGGACGTGATCCTGATGGGCGAGGTGCGCGACCGCGAGACCATGGAGCACGCGATCGCGTTCGCCGAAACCGGCCACCTGTGCCTGGCCACGCTGCACGCGAACAGCGCGAACCAGGCGCTGGACCGGATCATCAACTTCTTTCCCGAGGAGCGGCGCGCGCAACTGCTGATGGACCTGTCGCTGAACCTGCGCGCGCTCGTGTCGCAGCGGCTGATACCGCGCCAGGCCGGCAAGGGCCGCATCGCCGCGGTCGAGATCCTGCTCAATTCGCCGCTGATCTCGGACCTGATCTTCAAGGGCGAGGTCGGCGAGATCAAGGAAGTCATGAAGAAGAGCCGCGAGCTGGGCATGCAGACCTTCGACCAGGCGCTGTTCGACCTGTACGAGGGCGCCGAGATCAGCTACGAGGACGCCCTGCGCAACGCGGATTCGGTGAACGACCTGCGGCTGCAGATCAAGCTCGGCTCGCAGCGCGCGAAGACCCAGGATCTGGCCGCCGGCACCGAGCACATGTCCATCGTCTGAAGGATGGCGATGGCCAGCATCGAAACCCGAACCTACGAAGCGACGCCGCCGCGCAAGCTGGCCTTCCTGGGCCTGGGCGTGATGGGCTACTCGATGGCGGGCCATCTGGCGCGCGCCGGCCATGCGGTCACGGTCTACAACCGGACTGCTTCCAAATCAATAGCATGGTGTGAAGAGTTCGTGGGCGCTTCCGGCATAAATCATGCAGAAACCCCGCGCGCCGCGGCGCATGGGGCCGATGTGGTGCTGTGCTGCGTCGGCAACGACGAAGACCTGCGCGCGGTCACGCTCGGGCCAGCGCTGCCCGGCGGCGGCCGCGGCGACACGGGCGCGTTCGCCGGCATGAAGCCCGGCGCGGTGTTCGTCGACCACACCACGGCGTCGGCCGAGGTGGCGCGCGAGATCGAAGCCGCGGCCGCGGCGCAGGGCCTCGCGTTCATCGACGCGCCGGTCTCCGGCGGCGAGGCGGGCGCGCAGCGCGGCCAGCTCACGGTGATGTGCGGCGGCGAGCCGAAGGCATTCGACGCGGTGCGGCCGCTGATCAAGGCCTACGCGCGCGCCTGCACCCTGATGGGCGCCAGCGGCGCGGGACAGCTGACCAAGATGGTGAACCAGATCGCCATCGTCGGCGTGGTGCAGTCGCTCGCCGAGGCGATCGCGTTCGGCCAGCGCGCTGGGTTGGACATCGCGCAGGTGCTGGACGTGATCGGCAAGGGCGCGGCGCAGAGCTGGCAGATGGACAACCGCGGCGGCACGATGGCGGCCGACCGATTCGACTTCGGCTTCGCGGTCGACCTGATGCGCAAGGACCTCGCGCTGGTGCTCTCCGAGGCCCGGCGCAACGGTGCGCGGCTGCCGCTCACCGCGCTGGTCGACCAGTTCTACGCGGATCTGCAGGCGCAGGGCGGCGGGCGCTGGGACAACTCGAGCCTGATCAAGCGGCTGCGCTGACCCGCGCCGGCCGCGGGGCGGCGCGTCCGCGGCCGACACCCGTCACTGGCTGTCGCTCGGCGGCTTGCTCACGTCGGCGTCGCTGACCAGTTCGAACAGCGTGACCACGCGCTTGACGCCGCTGATGCTGCGCGCGATGTCGCTCGCGCGGTCCGCCTCGCGCTGCGTGACGCGGCCCATCATGTAGACCACGCCAAGCTCGGTCACGACCTTGAACGCATTCGCGTTCAGGTCCTTCGCGTCGACGAACGACGCCTTGATGCGGCCGGTAATCACCGTGTCCTGCGAGCGCTCCTGGAACGATGCATTCGGGCCGATCTGCAGCTCGTTCGTCACGCCGCGCACGCTCTCGATACCCGAGACGATCTTGCCGGCCTGCTCCTTCGCCTGCTCGTTCGGCACCTCGCCGGTCAGCAGCGCGCGCCGATCGTAGCTGGTCGTATCGATATGCCAGGGCTCGAGCGACGTGTCGCCGATCAGCTTGTTGGCACGCATCTCGATGCGCTGGTCGTCGAGCTGCGCGCCCGCGGTGCGGCGGTCGGTCGCCACCAGCGCGGTCGTCGCCGCCGTCGTGGCCACGATCGGAAAGCAGCCGGTCAGGCCGGTCAGCGCGGAAACCCCGAGCACCGCGGCCAGCGCGGCCCGCTTCGTATCGAAACCCGTCATGTCGTCACCTCCTGTTCGCCCAACAATTGCGTGTCCACGCCGTCGCACAGGCAGTGCAGGGTCAGCAGGTGGACTTCCTCGACGCGCGCCGCACGCTCGTGCGGCACGCTCACCAGCACGTCGGTCTCGCGCAGCAGCGCGGCCATCTTGCCGCCGCGGCCGGTCAGCGCGATCACCGTCATGTCGCGTTCGTGCGCCGCTTCGACCGCGGCCAGCAGATTCGGTACGTCCGGCCCGGGCGAGACGATCAGCAGCAGGTCCCCGGCCTGGCCCAGCGCGCGCACCTGGCGCGCGAACACCTGCGCGAAATCCTGCGCGAGCGCCAGCGCGCTCAGCACCGCCCCGTCATCCAGCGCGATCGCCGGCAACTCCGGCCGCACCCGCTCGAACCGGCCGACGAACTGAGCCACGAAGTGGCGCGCCTGCGCCGCCGATCCGCCGTTGCCGCAGGCGAGCACCTTGCCGCCGCTGGTGACGCAGGCCAGCAGCGCCTGCAGCGCCGCCGCGATCGGCTTGGACAGCGCCTGGGCCGACTGGTACTTCAGATCGGCGCTGTCGATGAATTGCTGCTGGATGCGAAGCTCGATCATGCGGCCGCATGATAACCGCGCCAACTGAAACGAACGCGCCGCGACGCGCGATCATTCCGCATCGAACGCCGCCTGCAGCCAGACCAGCTCGCCGGCGTCGATGCCGACCACGTCGAACCGGCATGGCGGCGCGTCGGGCAGCCGCATCAGGTAGCGGCGCGCGGCATACAGGATGCGGCGCCGCTTGACCGCGCCGATGCTCGCCGCCGCACCGCCCTGCGCACGGCTCGCGCGCTGGCGCACCTCGACGAACACCAGCGTGCCGGCGCCGTCGCGCATGATCAGGTCGATCTCGCCGCCGCCGCGGCCCGGCGTCCGATAATTGCGCTCGACCAGGCGCAGCCCGGCCGAGCGCAGATGCGCGAGCGCGCGATCCTCGGCGGCGTCGCCGGTCTGCTTCGTGGTCGCCGTTGCGGTTGCTGCTCCAGCAGCGCGTGCCGGCGTTCGTCGATCGAGGAGTCCCATTGGTTGCCACCTATGCCCGGGCGTTGGCCGCCGCGCACGACGCGGCCTCGGCGCAGCATTATCCGCAGGGCGCGCTGTACGTGGTCGCGACGCCGATCGGCAACCTGGCCGACATCACGCTGCGCGCGCTGCACCTGCTCGCGCTGGCCGACGCTGTGGCCTGCGAGGACACGCGCCGCACGCACGCGCTGCTGCGCGCCTACGGCATCGAGAAATCCGCGGCGCAGCTGGTCGCGCTGCACCAGCACAACGAGATGGAGGCCGCGGCAGGCCTCGTCGAGCGGCTGCGCCGCGGCGAACGCGTGGCCTACGTCAGCGACGCCGGCACGCCCGCCATCAGTGATCCCGGCGCAAGACTGGTCGCCGCGGTGCGGAGTGCCGGGCTGGCCGTGGTGCCGCTGCCCGGCGCGAGCAGCGTCACGGCGGCGCTGTCGGTGGCCGGCATCGCGGAGGCTGATGGCTTCCTGTTCGCCGGATTCCTGCCGGCCCGGTCCGCGGAGCGGACGGCGGCGGTGCAGATGCTCGCGCGGCAACCCAGCGCCGTGGTGCTGCTCGAGGCGCCGCACCGCATCGAGGCCCTGGCCTTGGCGCTCGCGATTCTGGGTGAGCGCCGCGTCACGGTCGCGCGCGAGCTGACCAAGCAGTTCGAGGAAATCGCGACGATCGCCGCCGCCGGGCTGCCGTCGTGGCTCGCAGCATCCACGCAGCGCCTGCGCGGCGAATTCGTGCTGGTGCTGCATCCGCAAGCTGCTGCGGACGATGCCGGCGGTGCCGATCGCGTGCTGCGCCTGCTGCTGGAGGAGGTGCCGTTGAAGACCGCGGTGCGGCTGGCCGCCGAAATCACCGGCGCGCCGCGCAATGCGCTCTACCAAAGTGCGCTCGCGCTGAAGAAAGCATCCGGTTGAATCGACGTCTGCGACTGGCGCGTAGCTTCGCTCGTGGCCAGCACGCCGCTCGCAGGCAAGCACGTCACGCTGGCAAAGAGCGAGGCTGCAATTTGCCAGCCCTTGGCATGTCGCTCGCGCTCGGGAGCCGACCCGCGAGTCCGC
>JAFECV010000184.1 GCA_018241985.1 Pseudomonadota bacterium
GCGTCGAGCGCGAAGTCGATCATCATGATCGCGTTCTTCTTCACGATGCCGATCAACAGGATGATGCCGATGATCGCGATGATGTCGATGTCGTTGCCGGTCGCGAGCAACGCCAGCAGCGCGCCGACCCCGGCCGACGGCAGCGTGGAGAGGATCGTCACCGGGTGGATGTAGCTCTCGTACAGCACGCCGAGCACGATGTACATCGTGACGATCGCGGCCAGGATCAGCAGCAGCGTGTTGGTGAGCGACGCCTGGAACGCCAGCGCCGCCCCCTGGAAGCTGCTCTGGATGCTCGCCGGCAGGCCGATGTCGGCTTCGGCCCGCTTGATCGCGTCGACCGCGTCGCCGAGGGACGTGCCGGAGGCGAGGTTGAACGAGATCGTCGCGGACGGGAACTGGCCGATGTGGTTCACGACCAGCGGCGCGGTCTTCTCCTCCACCGTGGCGATGCTGGCCAGCGGGATCTGGCCGCCGCCCGCGGTCGCGAGGTAGATGCCGTTCAGCGCCGCCGGCCCGCGCTGGAAATCGGGGGCGACTTCCATCACCACGCGGTACTGGCTGGACTGGGTGTAGATCGTCGAGATCATGCGCTGGCCGAACGCGTTGTACAGCGCGTTGTCGATCGCCGCGGTGGTGACCCCGAGGCGCGACGCGGAGTCGCGGTCGATGTCGACGTAGGCCTGCAGGCCCTGGTCCTGCAGGTTGCTCGCGACGTCGGCGAGCTGCGGCAGGCTCGCCAGCTTGGCCACCAGCCGCGGCACCCAGCTGCCCAGGTCGTCGGCGCTCGCAGCGCGCAGGCTGAACTGGTACTGGGTGCGGCTGACGGTGTCGTCGATCGTCAGGTCCTGCACCGGCTGCATGTAGAGCTGGATGCCCGGCACCTCGCGCGCGAGCCGCGGCTCCAGGCGCCGGATCACCTGGCTCGCGCTCAAAGTGCGCTCCGACTTCGGCTTCAGGTCGATCTGCATGCGTCCGCTGTTGAGCGTGACGTTGTTGCCGTCGACGCCGATGAACGACGACACGCTGGCCACCGCCGGGTCCTTCAGCACCGCCTCGGCCAGCGCCTGCTGGCGCTCGCCCATCGCGGCGAACGAGATCGATTGCGGCGCCTGCGAGATGCCCTGGATCAGGCCGGTGTCCTGCACCGGAAAGAAGCCCTTGGGCACGAACACATAGAGCAGCACGGTCAGCACGAGCGTGCCGGCCGCGACCAGCAGCGTCAGCGGCTGGTGCTCCAGCACCCATTCCAGCGCGCGGCCGTAGCGCGCGATCAGCGCGTCGAACCACGCGCCGGTCACGCGGATGAACCGGCTCTGCTGCTCGGGCGGCGTGTGGCGCAAGAGGCGCGCGCACATCATCGGGGTCAGCGTCAGCGAGACGAACGCGGAGATCAGGATCGCCACGGCGAGCGTGACCGCGAACTGCCGGAACAGCCGCCCGACCACGTCGCCCATGAACAAGAGCGGGATCAGCACCGCGATCAGCGACACGGTCAGCGAGATGATGGTGAAGCCGATCTGCGCCGAGCCCTTGAGCGCGGCCTCGATCGGCGCCATGCCCTCCTCGATGTAGCGCGAGATGTTCTCGATCATCACGATCGCGTCGTCGACCACGAAGCCGGCGGCGATGGTCATCGCCATCAGCGTCAGGTTGTTGATCGAGAACCCGGCGAAATACATGATGCCGAAGGTGCCGACCAGCGACAGCGGCACCGCGACCGCGGGAATCGAGGTGGCCGACGCGCTGCGCAGGAACACGTAGATCACCGCCACCACCAGCAGCACCGCGAGCATCAGCTCGAACTCGACGTCGTTCACCGAAGCGCGGATCGTCGTGGTGCGGTCGGTCAGCACCTGGACCTCGACCGCGCCGGGCAGCGTGGCCTGCAGCGAGGGCAGGATCTTCTTGATGCTGTCCACCACCGCGATCACGTTCGCGCCCGGCTGGCGCTGGATGTTCATGATGATCGCGGGCTGGGTGTCGGACCACGCGCCCAGGCGCACGTTCTCGGCCGAATCGACCACGTCGGCCACGTCGGAGAGCCGCACCGGCGCGCCGTTCTTGTACGCGATCACCAGGTGGCGGTATTCGTCGGCCGACTGGAGCTGGTCGTTCGCGTCGATCGTCGACGCCCGCTCGGGGCCGTCGAAGCTGCCCTTGGCCTGGTTCACGTTGGCGTTGCCGATCGCGGTGCGGATGTCGTCCAGGTTCAGCCCGAGCGCGGCCACTGCCTTGGGGTTGAGCTGGATGCGCACGGCAGGGCGCTGCCCGCCCGAGAGCGTGACCAAGCCCACACCCGACACCTGCGAGAGCTTCTGCGCCATGCGCGTGTCGACCAGGTCGTTCACCTGCGGCAGCGGCAGCGTGGCCGAGGTGATCGCCAGCGTCATGATCGGCGTGTCGGCCGGGTTCACCTTGTTGTAGATCGGCGGCGTCGGCAGGTCGGACGGCAGCAGGTTGCCGGCCGCGTTGATCGCCGCCTGCACCTCCTGCTCGGCGATGTCCAGGCTGAGATCCAGGCTGAACTGCAGCGTGATCACCGAGGCGCCGCCCGAACTGCTCGACGACATCTGGTTCAGCCCGGGCATCTGGCCGAAGGTGCGCTCCAGCGGCGCGGTGACCGACGAGGTCATCACGTCCGGGCTCGCGCCGGGGTACAGCGTGATCACCTGGATCGTCGGGTAGTCGACCTCCGGCAGCGCCGACAGCGGCAGCTGGCGGAACGCGACCAGCCCGGCGAGCAGGATCGCGACCATCAGCAGCGAGGTCGCGACCGGCCGCAGGATGAAGATGCGCGACGGATTCATCGGAGCAGCTCAGCGCGTGCCGCTGGCGGCCGGAGCCGGCGCACTCGCGGCGTGCGATGCGGCTGATGCCGGGGACGCCGGCGCGCCCGCATGCCGCCGGCCCGATCGCGCCGCGCCGGGCACCACCGGCTGCAGCGCCGGATCGGTCGGCCCGCCGCGCGCGACCGGCGCGACCTTCGCGCCCTCGCGCAGCTTGTCGATACCGTCCACGACCACGGTCTCGCCCGGCTGCAAGCCTGAATTGATCGCGGTGAGATCGCCTTGCGTTGGGCCGGTGGTTACGCTCCGCACCGTCACCGTGTGGTCGTCTTTCACGACGTAGACGAACTGCCCGGTGCTGCTGCGCTGGATCGCGGCCGACGGAATCGCGGTCGCGCCGCGCACCACGTCGAGCAGCATGTGCACGTTGACGAACTGCTGAGGAAACAGCAGGTGGTCGGCATTGTCGAACTGCGCCTTGAGCTTGACCGTGCCGGTGCTGGCGTCGACCTGGTTGTCCATCGTCAGCAGACTGCCGGTCGCGAGCTTCGTCTTCTGGTCGCGGCTCCAGGCCTCGGTGGTCAGCGTCGCGTCGGCGCGCAGCTTCTTCATCACCGCCGGAATCTGGTCCTCCGGCAGCGAGAACAGCACGGTGATCGGCTCGAGCTGCGTGATCGTCGCGATGCCGGTCGTGCCGGTGGTCTGCACCACGTTGCCCAGATCGACCTGGCGCAGCCCGATGCGTCCGCTGATCGGCGCGGTGATCTTGGAGTAGGTCAGTTGCAGCTTCGCGTTGTCCAGGTTGCCCTGGTCCGCGAGCACCGTGCCCTCGTACTGCTTGACCAGCGCGGTCTGGGTGTCGAGCAACTGGCGCTGGATCGAGTTCTGCTCGACCAGCAGCTGGTAGCGTTTCAGGTCCACGCGGGCGCCGTTCAGCAACGCGGTGTCGCGTTCGAGCTGCCCCTGCGCCTGCGTCACCGCGACCTGGAACGGGCGCGGGTCGATCTCGGCCAGCAACTGACCCTCTTTCACCATCTGGCCTTCGATGAAATGGAGCTTGACCAGGGTGCCGCCGACGCGCGGCTGCACCACGGTCGTGGCGAGCGGCGTGACCGCGCCCAGGCCGTTCAGGTAGACGTCGATGTCGGTCGTCTTCGCGGTGGCGACGCCGACCGGCAGCACGCCGCCGACGCCGGCAAAGCGCGCGCTGCCGCCGGGCGGCGCGGAGCGCGCCGCGCCCGTCGCACCGGCAGGGGTCTTGGCCGAGCGCTTCGCGACGAAGTAATACCCGCCCGCGATCAGCACCAGCGCCAGCAGCGCGATCCACCAGCCGCGGTGCCGGCGGTCGGCCTTCGGCCCGGGGGCGGGATCCGGCTCAGGGGGCGTATTCGATCCGTCAGTCATTGTGTTGGACGCCAGCGAAGAGTGGAGGTGGCCCTGCCTTGCTGCAGCCGGCGATCGGGCCAGCACGGACGCGCCGCCTATTGGATGCGGGGACGCGACCAGGAGCCGCGGGTGATGGTAGCAAACGAAGCCGCGCGACAAGGCTCATTCGCGCCGCGCACCGGCCATGGCGGCACGGTTTTACCGGACTTTTACCGGGGCGCTACCTTCCGGTGACTTCCTGTGACGCGGGCAGCCCGATGCCCGCTTCAAAGCCCGAGCAGCCGCGCGATCAGCGTCGCGAACAGGCTCAGCAGCACCGTGCTCGCGAGCGGCACATGGCATTCGACGCCGAACAGCCGGAAGTGCAGATCGCCCGGCAGGCGCCCGATCCCCAGTCGCCGCAGCAGCGGCGACAGCGCACTCAGCACGAGCAGCGCGAGAAACAGCACGAGCAGCCAGCGCAGCATGGTCAGAGCGTATGGCTGCGGTCGCCCTCGGCAAAGCCGAGCGCCTGCCAGGGTTCGCCCTTGTAGAAGCCGATTACCTTGAACAGCTCACCCATCTCGTGCTCGTTCACCAGGCGCATCGCCATCGCACGCTCGGCCGCGCTCGCGTGCGCCATCAGCGCCGGCAACCCGACGTTGATCAGGAAGCGCGCCTGGCTGGTGTAGCCGAGCGTGCCGACGTCGTCCGCGGCCTGCTGCGCGGCCAGCGCGATCGCGGTGAAGTCGACGTGCGCCGTGATGTCCTTCTCGCCGACGTCTCGCAGCGGATCGGCGTCGGCGCGGTGCGCGCGGTGGCACATCAGCGTGCCCATGTCGCGCTGGGCGTGGTAGTACTCGGCTTCGGGAAAGCCGTAGTCGATGAAGAACGCCGCGCCGCGTTCGAGGCGCTCCAGCACCGTGCGCACGAACGCCTGTGCCTGGGGGTGGACTTCGGTC
>JAFECV010000185.1 GCA_018241985.1 Pseudomonadota bacterium
TCGGCTACGGCGAATCGGCCTCGCGCTTCCAGGAGCCCAAGCGCGTGGTGTTCCGCAAGGAGGTCGGCCCGCTGCTCTCGATGGAGGAGATGACGCGCTGCATCCATTGCACCCGCTGCATCCGCTTCGGCATCGAGATCGGCGGCGTGATGGAACTGGGCATGGTCAATCGCGGCGAGCACGCCGAGATCACCACGGTGGTCGGCGACACGATCGATTCCGAACTGTCGGGCAACATGATCGACATCTGCCCGGTCGGCGCGATCACCAGCAAGCCGTTCCGCTTCAGCGCCCGCACCTGGGAGCTGCTGCGCCGCAAGTCGGTCAGCCCGCACGACTCGACCGGCGCGAACCTGGTGGTCCAGGTCAAGAACAACCGGGTGCTGCGGGTCGTGCCGCTGGAGAACGAGGACGTCAACGAGTGCTGGATCGCCGACCGCGATCGCTTCTCGTACGAGGCGCTCGACTGCGACGACCGGCTCACGCAGCCGATGCTCAAGCAGGACGGCCAATGGGTGGCGGTCGACTGGCAGACCGCGCTCGAGTATGTCGCCAACGGCCTGAAGAACATCAAGGCCGAGCATGGCGCCGCGGCGATCGGGCTGCTGGCCAGCCCGCACAGCACGCTCGAGGAACTGGTGCTGGCGAAGGCGCTGGTGAATGGCCTCGGCAGCGGCAACATCGACACCCGGCTGCGCCATGCCGATTTCACGCGCTCCGATGGCGTGCGCTGGCTCGGCACCTCGATCGCGTCGCTTTCCACACTGAACCGCGTGCTGGTGGTCGGCTCGAACCTGCGCAAGGACCATCCGCTGTTTGCGCAGCGAATTCGGCAGGCAGCGCGCGCCGGTTGTGCGGTGAGTGCTATCAATTCAGTAGTAGAACTGGGATCTGCCGACGCCTGGGCGATGCCGGTCGCGAACACGCTGCTGGCGAATCCGGGTGGCTGGGCGCAGGCGCTGGCCGATGTCGCGGCAGCGGTTGCGGCGAAGAAGGGCGTGGCGCCGCCGGCGGCCGGCCGCGTCACCGACGAGGCGGCGGCGATCGCCGCGTCGCTGCTCGGCGGCGAGCGCCGCGCGATCCTGCTCGGCAACGCGGCCGCGCACCACGCGCGTGCGAACAGCCTGCTGGCACTGGCGCAGTGGATCGGCGCGCAGACCGGCGCCAGCGTCGGCTACCTCACCGAGGCCGCGAACACGGTTGGCGCGCAGTGGGTCGGCGCGCTGCCGGGCGGTGCCGCGGGCGGCGGGATGAACGCGGCCGAGATGCTGTCCGGCGCGCTGCAGGGCGTGCTGCTGCTGGCCACCGAACCCGAATTCGACTCGGCCGCGGGGGCCGCGGCCAAGGCCGCGCTCGGCCGCGCCCGGATGGTCGTCACGCTGAGCCCGTTCAAGGCCAATCTGGATTTCAGCGACGTGCTGCTGCCGATCGCGCCGTTCACCGAGACCTCGGGCACGTTCGTCAATGCCGAAGGCCGGCTGCAGAGCTTCCAGGCGGTCGTGCCGTCGCTCGGCGAAACGCGTCCGGCCTGGAAGGTGCTGCGCGTGCTGGCGAACCTGCTCGGCCTGTCCGGCTTCGACTATGAATCGTCGCAGGCGGTGGTCGAGCATCTGCAGGTCGAGCGTCGCGGTGAAGCGCGCTTCGTTCCGGCCGAGCGGCTCGGCAACACGGCGAGCGGGCCGATCGACCTGAGCGACACCGGGCCCGAGCGGCCGGCCGTCGCCAGCATCTATCAGCTCGACGGCCTGGTGCGCCGGGCGTCGTCGCTGCAGCTCACGGCCGACGCGCGCGCCGCGGCCGGCGCCCATGCTGCGACTGACGGGCGTGCCGCGGCCGGTGCGCAGGAGGCCTTGGCATGATCGACGCGTTCTACAACGCCGGGCTCGGCCTCGCCGGTGGCGCCTGGTGGACGGTGGTGGCCTGGCCGGTGATCTGGGCGCTGATCAAGATCGTCGTGGTGCTGGTGCCGCTGCTGCTGGCGGTCGCGTACCTGACGCTGTGGGAGCGCAAGCTCCTCGGCTTCATGCAGGTGCGCTACGGCCCGAACCGCGTCGGGCCGATGGGGCTGCTGCAGCCGATCGCCGACGCGCTCAAGCTCCTGACCAAGGAAATCATCGATCCGGCCGCCTCGTCGCGCGGCCTGTTCATGCTCGGGCCGGTGATGGCGATCATGCCGGCACTGGCGGCCTGGGTCGCGATCCCGTTCGGACCGGACGTCGCGCTGGCCAACACCAACGCCGGTCTGCTGCTGATCATGGCGCTGACCTCGCTCGAGATCTACGGGATCATCATCGGCGGCTGGGCCTCGAATTCGAAGTACGCGTTCCTCGGTGCCTTGCGCGCGTCGGCGCAGATGGTCAGCTACGAGATCGCGATGGGCTTCTGCTTCCTCGTGGTGCTGATGGTCAGCGGCAGCCTGAACATGACCGACATCGTGCTGGGTCAGGGCAAGGGCTACTTCGCGAGCATGGGGCTGACCTTCCTGTCGTGGAACTGGCTGCCGCTGCTGCCGATCATGCTGGTGTACGTGATCTCCGGCGTCGCCGAGACGAACCGGCATCCGTTCGACATGGCCGAAGGCGAGGCGGAAATCGTCGCCGGCCACATGGTCGAGTACTCCGGCATGGGCTTCGCGATCTTCTTCCTCGCGGAATACACCAGCATGTGGCTGGTGTCGATTCTCGCGGTCACGCTGTTCTTCGGCGGCTGGATGTCGCCGATCGACGCCGCGCCGTTCACCTGGGTTCCGGGCTGGATCTGGCTTGGGCTGAAGACCTTCGTCGTGGTCTCGATGTTCATCTGGTTCCGTGCCACGTTCCCGCGCTTTCGCTACGACCAGATCATGCGCCTGGGCTGGAAGATCTTCATTCCGGTCACGCTGATCTGGCTGGTCGTGGTCGGCGCCTGGATGCAGACGCCGTGGAACATCTGGAAGTAAGGAGGTTGTCATGTCTGCTGTGACCGAAACCCCTGTCAAGACGGGATCCGCCTTTTCGATCAAGGATTTCCTGAACAGCTTCATGCTGGTGGAGCTGTTCAAGGGCATGGCGCTGACCGGACGCTACGCGCTCAGCCGCAAGGTGACCGTCGAGTACCCGGAAGAGAAGACGCCGTTGTCGCCGCGTTTTCGCGGGCTGCATGCGTTGCGCCGCTACGAGAACGGCGAGGAGCGCTGCATCGCCTGCAAGCTGTGCGAGGCAATCTGCCCGGCGGTGGCGATCACGATCGAATCGGCCGTGCGCGAGGACGGGACCCGGCGCACCACGCGCTACGACATCGACCTGACCAAGTGCATCTTCTGCGGCTTCTGCGAGGAAAGCTGCCCGGTCGACTCGATCGTCGAGACCGACATCCTCGAATACCACGGCGAGAAGCGCGGTGACCTGTATTTCACGAAGGAAATGCTGCTCGCCGTCGGCGACCGCTACGAAGCCCAGATCGCGGCGAACCGGGCGGCCGACGCCAAGTACCGCTGACGCAAGGACCAACGGGTAGCTGCTGTATGGACGTCAAGGGCGCACTTTTTTATATCTTCTCGGCGATCCTGCTGTATGCGGCGTTTCGCGTCGTCACCGCGCGCAACCCGATGTATGCGGTGCTGTACCTGGTGCTCGCGTTCACGCAGGCGTCGATGGTCTGGATGCTGCTGAAGGCGGAGTTTCTCTCGATCGCCCTGGTGCTGGTGTATGTCGGAGCGGTGATGGTGCTGTTCCTGTTCGTGGTGATGATGCTGGACATCAACCTCGACGCGTTGCGCAGGGGCTTCTGGCGCCACTTTCCGCTCGCGGCCACGATCGGCGCGCTGGTCGCGCTCGAGATGGCGGGCGTCCTGATGGGGGGCTTTCGCGGCGGCGAACTGTCGCGCGTCACCGTGACGCTGGGCAAGACCGGCGCGCCGGTATCGAACACCCGGGAACTGGGCATCCTGCTCTTTTCGCAGTACCTGTACCCGCTCGAGATCGCCTCGGTCATTCTGCTGGTGGCGATCATCGCCGCGATCGCGCTGACGATGCGCCGGCGCAAGGACGCGAAGTACATGAGCTCGTCGGTCCAGGTGCGGGTGCATCCGGTCGACCGGGTCCGCGTGCTGCAGATGCCGGTGACGAAACCGGCGGCGCCGATCGAGCCGGCCGCCGAATCCGTCGCCGCCGCGCAGCCGGAGAAGAAGCCATGACGCTGACCCTGGGACATTACCTCGCGCTGGGCGCGATCCTGTTCGCGCTCGCGACGATAGGGATCTTCCTGAACCGCAAGAACCTGATCGTGCTGCTGATGGCGATCGAGCTGATGCTGCTCGCGGTCAACACGAACTTCATCGCGTTCTCCTACTTCCTGGGCGACATGGCGGGCCAGGTCTTCGTGTTCTTCATCCTGACGATCGCGGCCGCGGAGTCGGCGATCGGCCTGGCGATCCTCGTGCTCGTGTTTCGCAACAAGAACAGCATCAACGTGGACGAGCTCGACGGCCTCAAGGGCTGACCTCGGCTCGACTCAACCGAACCCAAGCATATGGCTGCAACACTTTCTGCCGGCATGCTGCTGGCGGTGCCGCTGGCGCCGCTGGTCGGCGCGATCATCGCCTCCATCTTCGGGACGAAGTTCGGCGGCAATCTGGTCGGCCGGCGCGTCAGCCACAGCGTGACCATCCTCGGGGTGCTGATCTCGTTCGTGGTCTCGGCCATCGTGCTGTACCGGGTCGCGGAGCAGGGCGCGCATTTCGACGGCCCGATCTACACCTGGATGGTGGTCGGCGGCGTGAAGATGGAGATCGGCTTCCTGATCGACGGCCTGTCCGCGATGATGATGTGCGTGGTGAGCTTCGTCTCGCTGATGGTGCACATCTACACCATCGGCTACATGGCGGACGACGACGGCTACGACCGGTTCTTCGGCTACATCTCGCTGTTCACCTTCTCGATGCTGATGCTCGCGATGAGCAACAACATGCTGCAGCTGTTCTTCGGCTGGGAGGCGGTGGGCCTGGTGTCGTACCTGCTGATCGGCTTCTGGTACACGCGGCCCAGCGCGGTGCATGCGAACCTGAAGGCGTTCATGGTGAACCGGGTCGGCGACTTCGGCTT
>JAFECV010000186.1 GCA_018241985.1 Pseudomonadota bacterium
CGGCCTGCTTTCTATTGTGGCACCGGCCCACGAAAACCGCCGTCACCCCGTTGCCGCATCACGACGCGCCGCGGTCTGTGCGTCTGCGGCGTCAAAGCCCACGCAGGCCGGGCACAGGCAGGCCTTGCCGCGGGCTGGTGCGGGAATCCGGTCCAGCAGTGCCGCGTCGAAGCGCACCGTGGTGCACCAGCAGGGCGATCCGGTCGCGCCGGCCTCCATCGCGCACTGGTTCGGCGCGCCGCACAGCGGACAGCGGCCGGGGTTGGGGGCAGGCGGGAGGTCGGGCGCAGGCATGACCCTGCTTGTAGCAGAAAGCCGCGGGGCCCGGCGCTGGCACACGCCCGCGGCGGCATCCCAGTGCTTCCTGGTCCGCTCCGGTCCGAGCGCGAACAGGCCCTAGAATCAAGTGCAATCCCCTGTCCGACGTCCCTCCATGTCCGATATCCGCTCGACTACTCCGAACCCGCCTGCGGCGCCCGCCGCGCGTGCCGACGACGCACTGATGCGCGAAGTCGCGCAACTGATGGTGTCCGCGCTGAACCTCGAGCGGAAACCCGCCGAGATCGACCCGGACGAACCGCTGTACGGCGATGGCCTGGGCCTGGACTCGATCGACATCCTCGAAGTCGCGCTCGTGATCTCGAAGCAGTACGGACTGCAGCTGCGCGCCGACGACGAGGACAACGGCCTGATCTTCCGCTCGCTGCGCTCGCTCTGCGACCATGTCGCGGCGCACCGGACCCATTGAAGCCGCATCGACGCCGCAGCGGCCCGGACGCTGCCAATCCGAGATGAGCGGTCTCTCGCGCCGCGACTGGGGTCTCGGCCTGCTGGCGGCCGGTTGCGCGCTCGCGGCGCGCCCGGCGCGTGCCGACTGGGGCCTGCCGCAGCTGATGGCGCTGCTTTCGCGTCACGGCTCGGGAAAGGCGAGCTTCGTCGAGAAGAAATACATCGCGCTGCTCGACAAGCCGGTCGAATCGTCGGGCGAACTGCTGTACCGGGCGCCGGATCGGCTGGAGAAGCGCACGCTCGCGCCCAAGCCCGAGGCGATGGTGCTGCAGGGCGATACGCTGACGCTGGAACGCGGCGCCGGCCGGCCGATCGTGCTGAGCCTGCAGCAGTACCCGGAGCTGGCGGCGTTCACCGAAAGCATCCGCGCGACGCTCGCCGGCGACCAGCAGGCGCTCGAGCGGGTCTATGCGGTCTCGCTGGACGGCGACGAAGCGCATTGGACGCTGACGCTGCGCCCGCTGAATGAGCGCATGGCGGCCGCGGTCGAGCGCATCGTGATCGGCGGGAGCCGGGGCGAGGTGCTCCGCGTCGAGATCGATCAGGCCGACCGCGACCGCTCGGTGATGACGATCACGCCGGCCGCGTCATGAACGCCGGATGGCGCCGCGCGCCGGCGGTCTGGCTCTGGCTCGCGGCGCTCGTCCTCTGCGCGGTCGTGGTCGCGCGCTCGAAGTTCACCGCCGACCTGTCGGCGTTTCTGCCGAAGGCGCCGACCGCACAGCAGCAGCTGCTGGTTGATCAGTTGCGCGATGGCGTTGCATCGCGGCTGATCCTGGTCGCGATCGACGGCGCCGATGCGCCGGCGCGCGCCGCGCTGTCGAAGGCGCTGGCCGCGCGGCTGCGCAGCGACGGCCGCTACAGCCTGGTGCGCAACGGCGAGCCGGCGGCACTCGCGCGCGACCAGGCGTTCCTGTTCGAGCACCGCTACCTGCTCAGTCCTGCGGTGACGCCCGCGCATTTCAGCGTCGCCGGGCTGCATCAGGCGATCGCCGACATGATCGATCTGCTGGCGTCGCCGGCCGGGCTGATCGTCAAGTCCATTCTGCCGAGCGATCCGACCGGCGAAATCCCGCTGCTGCTCGGGCAGCTCGCCGACAGCGCCGGCGCCTCGGGCCAGCCGCGCAGCGTCGATGGCGCCTGGGCGTCGCGCGACGGCCGGCGTGCGCTGCTGCTGGTGCAGACCCGCGCGCCGGGCTCGGACACCGACGGCCAGCAGCAGGCGATGGCCGCGCTGCAGAGCGCGTTCGCCACGGCAAAGCAGCAGGCGCCGGCACCGGCCCAGTCCGCGACGCTGGTGATGAGCGGGCCCGGCGTGTTCGGGGTCGAGGCGCGCGACAGCATCCGGCATGCAGTGGAGCGCCTGTCGCTGATCGGCCTCACGCTGATCGTCGTGCTGCTGCTGCTCGTCTACCGCTCCGCGCGCACGCTGCTGCTCGGGCTGCTGCCGGTGCTCTCGGGCGCGCTCGCCGGCATCGCCGCGGTCAGCCTGGGCTTCGGCATCGTGCACGGCATCACGCTCGGTTTCGGCACCACGCTGATCGGCGAGGCGGTCGACTATTCGATCTACCTGTTCGTGCAATCCGGAGCCGAGGGCGAAGGCCGCGCGGCGCGTGGCGGCTGGGTGCACCGCTTCTGGCCGACGGTGCGCCTCGGCGTGCTGACCTCGGTCTGCGGTTTCGCGTCGCTGCTGTTGTCGGGGTTTCCGGGGCTGGCGCAGCTCGGGCTGTACGCGATCACCGGGTTGCTCGTCGCGGCGGCGGTCACCCGCTTCGTGCTGCCCGAGCTGCTGGCGCCGACGTTCCGGGTGCGTGACCTGAGCGCGCTGGGAACGACGCTGGCGCGCGCGGTGCGACGCGCGGGCCGGCTGCGCTGGGGCGTCGCCGCGCTGCTGCTGGCCAGCGCCGTGGTGCTCGCGCTGCACCGCGGCACGCTGTGGAACCAGGAGCTCGGCGCGCTCAGCCCGGTGCCGGCCGAGGCGATGGCGCTGGACGCGCAGCTCCGCGCCGACATGGGCGCGCCCGACGTGCGCTACCTCGTGGTCGCGACCGGGCCGACGCAGGAGAGCGTGCTGCGCGCGAGCGAGACGGTGGTGGCCGCGCTCGAGCCGCTCGTCCATTCGAACGTGATCGCCGGCGTCGACAGCCCGAGCCGGTTCCTGCCCAGTCTCGCCACGCAGCGCGCGCGCCAGGCGAGCCTGCCCGATGCCGCGACGCTGCAGCAGCGGCTGCGCGCCGCGCTCGCCACGTTGCCGCTGCAACCCGGCCGGCTGGCGCCGTTCGTCGCGGACGTCGAAGCCGCGCGCGCGGCGCGCACTATCGACCGCGCGGACCTGGCCGGCACCACCTTCGCGCTTGCACTCGACGGCATGCTGGTGCAGCGTGCGCCGCAGGCCGGCGCAGGCCCGCGCTGGAGCGCGCTGCTGCCGCTGCATGCGCCCGACGCCGGCGCTGCGGGTACGTCGACTGGCACGTCGTCCGCGGGCGAGATCGACGCGGCCCGGGTGCGCCAGGCGCTGGCGGCGATAGGGCCCGAGCCGGCCGGCACCGAGGTCTCGTTCGTCGACGTGAAGGCCGAGACCAACAACCTGTACGACAGCTACCTGCACCAGGCGATCGTGCTGTCGGCGGCCGGACTGGCGGCGATCGCCGTGCTGTTGCTGGTCGCGCTGCGTTCGCTCGCCGTCACGCTGCGGGTGCTGGCGCCGCTGGCCGGTGCGGTGCTGGCGGTCAGCGCGGCGCTGGCGCTGGCCGGCCGCGAGCTGACCATCCTGCATCTGGTCGGGCTGCTGCTGATCGTCGCGGTCGGCTCGAACTACGCGCTGTTCTTCAACCGGTCCGCGGCGGCGCCGGCCGCCGGCGCAGAGGCGAGCGCTCACGCACTCGCGCCGCGCACGCTGGCCTCGCTGCTGATCGCGAACCTGACCACCGTCGCAGGCTTCGGCGTGCTCGCGTTCTCCAGCGTGCCGGTGCTGCAGGCGGTCGGCATCACGGTCGGGCCCGGCGCCGTGCTCGCGCTGCTGTTCTCCGCGGTGTTCGCGGCGCGGCCAATCGCGCAGACGGCTCCACCGCACCGGGCCAAAGACCGCGACAATGACTGAAAACGACCGGCGGAGGGAACCCATGCAGAACACGGTCCTGATCCTCGGCGCGCGCGGACGCTTCGGCTGGGCGACCGCGCGCGCCTTCGCCGACGCCGGCTGGCGCGTGCTGGGCCAGATGCGGCCCGGCGCCAAGGCACCGGCGGACGAACGCATCCGCTGGCTCGACATCGATCCGTACCACGCCGAGACGCTGGCCGCGGCCGCCTCGGGCGCCGAGGTCGTGGTGCACGGGCTCAACCCCCGCTACACCCATGCGGCGTGGCGCGCCGAGGCGATGCCGATGCTGGACGCCGCGATCGCGGTCGCGCGCGCGCTCGGCGCGACGCTGATGCTGCCGGGCAACGTCTACAACTTCGGCACCGGCATGCCGGCGCTGCTGCGCGTGGACACGCCCCAGCATCCGGACACGGTCAAGGGCCGGATCCGGGTCGAGATGGAGCAGCAGCTGCGCCTCGCCGACGTGCGCGGCGTCGTGATCCGCGCCGGCGACTTCTTCGGCGCCGGCCGCGGCAGTTGGTTCGACCTCGCGCTGGCCAGGAACCTGCACCGCGGCATCTGCACCTACCCCGGCCCGACCGACGTGGCGACCGCCTGGGCCTATCTGCCGGACCTGGCGCGCGCGTTCGTCGCGGTCGCCGAGCGGCGCGCGCGGCTGGCGCGGTTCGAGGTGCTGCATTTCGCGGGCTACAGCGTGACCGGTCGACAATGGGCGCAGGCGCTCGAGCCGGTCGCGCGCGAACGCAAATGGATCGCCCCGACCGAGCACCTGAAGCTGCGCCGGCTGCCCTGGGCGATGATCCGGCTCGGCGCCGGCCTCAATCCGATGTGGGGCGCGCTGGCCGAGATGCGCTACCTGTGGAACACCCCGCACGGGCTCGCGAACGAGCGCCTGTGCGCGCTGATCGGGCCGGAGCCGCACCGGCCGCTGGCGCAGGCGGCGCGCGCCGCGCTCGCCGACCTGGGGCTGATCCCGGCGCGCGACGCCGGTCCGACTACTTCGCCGCTGCCTTTACCCTGAGCCGCCAGCCGTGCAGCAGCGGCTCGGTGTAGCCGCTCGGCTGCTCCAGCCCCTTGAACACCAGGTCGCAGGCGGCCTGGTACGCCATCGACGTCTCGAAGTGGCCGGCCATCGGCTTGTAGTTGGCGTCGCCGGCGTTCTGCTGGTCGACCACCGCGGCCATGC
>JAFECV010000187.1 GCA_018241985.1 Pseudomonadota bacterium
CAGCAGCACGAAGCAGATCACGATCTTCAGCGGCGCGGTGTAGGTTTCGAGCTTGCGGATCGAATCCATGCCGTGCACGATGTACCAGAACTGGATGGCCCAGAACGCAAGGAAGCACACCACCTGCGCGCCGTTGATGCCCAGGCCCGCGATCTTGTCGCCCCCGAGCGGATGGCCGAGCAGCACGCCGAGCAAGGTGTAGATCATCTCGCCGCCGAACCAGGTCTGGATGCCGTACCAGCCGCAGGCCACGATCGCGCGCATCAGCGCGGGCAAGCGAGCTCCCGTGGTGCCGAACGAGGAGCGCGCCAGAACGGCGTAGGGGATGCCGAACTTGGTGCCGGCATGGCCGATCAGCAGCATCGGTACCAGGACGATGGCGTTCGCCAGAAACACCGTCCACACCGCCTGGTAGCCCGACATGCCGCTGTCGACCAGGCTGGCGGCCAGCGTGTAGGCGGGAATGCACATCACCATGCCGACCCAGAGCGCGGCGAAGTGATACCAGCGCCAGGTGCGCTGGGCCGCGGTGGTCGGCGCCAGGTCTTCATTCCACAGATGTGGATTCGTCGACGTGTCAGTTCTCACGATATTTGTCTCCGTTGATTGAAACGATCGCCTTGCAGTGAATGCAGGTTTCTCCCTTGTCACTATCTTTGTTCTTCATCCGGCCGGGATCACACGGTGGCGGCGCCGACCGAGCGCATCGGGTTGTTGGGATGAACGCTCCAGTTGGCGTATTCGCGCGGAACCGGCCGGCCGGTGCGCAGGTCGATCTCACCGGGCTGCAGCGTGCGCATGGTGATGGTATTGGGCACCGGGCAGATCGACACGCACAAATTGCAACCGACGCATTCCGCTTCGTTGATCTCGAAATGGCGCTGGCCGTCCTTCGTCGCGGTGATCGCCTGGTGCGAGGTGTCTTCGCAGACCACATGACAGCGGCCGCACTGGATGCACGTGTCCTGGTTGATGACCGCCTTGTCCACGTGGTTCATGTCGAGCTTGCTCCAGCTCGTGATGCTGGGCAAGGCCTTGCCGACCATGTCCTGCACGCGCTCGTAGCCCTGCGCATCCATGAAGTTCGACAGGCCGTCGCACAGGTCTTCGATGATCCGAAAGCCATAGACCATGGCGGCCGTGCAGACCTGAACGGTGCCGCAGCCCATGGCGATGAACTCGGCGGCGTCGCGCCAGGTGGAAATGCCGCCGATGCCCGAGATCGGCAGGCCGGCGGTCTGCGCGTCGCGCGCAATCTCGGCGACCATGTTCAGGGCAATCGGTTTCACGGCCGTGCCGCAGTAGCCGCCATGCGATCCCTGCTTGCCCACGCTCGGCACCATGGTCATGGTGTCCAGGTCAACCCCCATGATGGAGTTGATGGTGTTGATCAACGACACCGCATCCGCGCCCCCTTGCTTCGCGGCGCGCGCCGGGTAGCGCACGTCGGTGATGTTCGGCGTCAGCTTCACGATCACGGGCAGACGGCTATAGGTCTTGCACCAGTGCGCCACCATCTGGACGTATTCGGGCACCTGCCCGACCGAGGCGCCCATGCCGCGCTCGCTCATGCCATGCGGGCAACCGAAGTTCAGCTCGATGCCGTCGCAGCCCGTGTCTTCCACGCGCGGCAGGATGCGCTTCCACGAATCCTCCTCGCACGGCACCATGATCGACACGATCATGGCGCGGTCCGGCCAGGCGCGCTTCACGCGCTTGATCTCGTCCAGGTTGGTCTGCAGCGGCCGGTCGGAAATCAGCTCGATGTTGTTGAAGCCGATGACGCGCCGGTCGCCGTTCAGCAGGGCCGAATAGCGCGGGCCGTAGACGTTGACGACGTGAGGGTCCTCGCCCACCGTCTTCCACACCACGCCGCCCCAGCCGGCCTCGAAGGCCCGCACCACGTTGTATTCCTTGTCGGTGGGCGGCGCGGACGCCAGCCAGAAGGGGTTGGGGCTCTTGATGCCCAGGAATTCCGTGCTCAGGTCGGCCATGTTGCTGCTCCGGGGTCGCGGGATTGATCGAGGTGCGTGCAAGGTCAGGGGCTGAGGGCCTTGTGGATGGACAGGGCCGCCACCTTGCCGTGCTCCACCGCTTCGACGGTCAGGTCGCGCCCGCCCACCCTGCAATCGCCCCCCGCCCAGACCTTGGCACTGGAGGTGCGCCCTTCGTCGTCGGTGACGATCCGGCCACCTTTTAGCTCCAGCGCGCTGCCGAGCGGCTGCGCGACGAAGCTCTGGCCGATCGCCTTCAGCACGAAGTCGGCCTCCAGCGTGAAGCGCTCGCCCGTCTCCACCAGCTTGCCGCCCTCGGCACGGGTGTAGCCCAGCTCAATCCCGGTGATGCGACCGCCCTCGGCCAGCAGCGCCTTGGGTGTTGCCCAATGCCGCACGTGAACGCCGTTCTTCTGCGCCCAGTCCTGCTCGTAGCCCGAAGCGGGCATGTTGGCCGCGCCGCGCCGGTAGACGATGGTGACGTTCTCCGCCCCCAACTTCTTCGACTGCACGGCCGCATCCACCGCCGTCATGCCGCCGCCCACCACCACCACGTTGCGGCCCACCGGCACCTCTGAATAGGCGCGTGCCTGGCGCAGTTCGGCAATGAATTCGACCGCGTTGCGCAGGCCCGCCGCCTGCGGTTCGGCGATGCCGGTGGCGTTCACCCCGGCCAGGCCCAGGCCCAGAAAGACGGCGTCGTAATCGCGCACCAAGTCATCCAGTTGAACATCGACGCCCAGGCGCGTGTTACTCCGCACCTCGATGCCGCCGATGGACAGCAGCCAGTCGACTTCCTTCTGGGCAAAGCCGTGGGTGGTCTTGTAGGTCGCCAGGCCGTACTCGTTGAGCCCGCCCAGCTTGGGGTGGGCGTCCAGCAGCACGACGGCGTGCCCCAGCCGCGCCAGACCGTGCGCGCAGGCCAAGCCGGCCGGGCCGGCGCCGACGACGGCCACTTTCTTGCCTGTGGCTGCGGCGCGCGTGAACAGCGGCGCGCCGGGCTGCTCAAAGAACTTGTCGGTCGCGTAGCGCTGCAGCAGGCCGATTTCAACGGGCTTGTCTTCGCCCACGTTGCGCACGCAGGCCTCCTCGCACAGCACTTCGGTCGGGCAGACGCGTGCGCACATGCCGCCCAGCGGGTTGGCGCTCAGGATGGCGTGCGCCGAGCCGCGGATGTTGTCGTCCGCGATGCGGCGAATGAAGCTCGGGATGTCGATGCCGGTCGGGCATGCGGTCTGGCACGGCGCGTCGAAGCAGTAGTAACACCGATCCGCCTCGATCTTCGCTTGCGCCAGACTCAGCGCAGCGTGCGAATCGCAAAAATTCTGCTCGTAGTAAGCGCGCGGCAGACGCGCCGGATGGATACCGGGCGTGGAGGAATCGATCTGCATGTTCGGCCCTACAAGTGCAACGGGTTGATTCCTAGGGAAGTCCGGCGAAATGAATCGATGGCGACTCTGTTTGAAGGAGCAACTATGTGCAAAAATGAATGTTTACCAATTGGTAAAAACCCTCGCTGGACTTGAGCCAGCGCAACAAGCGATTCGATATGAAAAAAAGCATCGCATCGACTGCATCGAAGAAGGTCAAGCAGAACAGGACCCGCGAACAACTCGAGCAGGACATCCTCACCGCTGCCAAGCGCCTGTTCGCGAACCGCGGCTTCGGCGGCGTGTCACTGGATCACGTTGCGCGCGAAGTGGGGGTCTCCAAGCAGAATCTCCTCTACTACTTTCCCAGCAAGGAAGAGCTGTACCGGCGCGTGCTACATGGCGTGCTGGATGTCTGGCTGTCGTACATGGATGCGCTGAGCCAGCGCGCAGACGACCCGGAGCAGGCGCTGCGCGAGTACATCGCGGGCAAGTTGCGGTTTTCGCGCGAGCACCCCGACGATTCCCGCGTATACGCCAAGGAAGTGATCTCGGGCGCGCCGATTTTCTTTGCGGAGATTGCCGCGCGCGTGATCCCCGCGCTCGAGGCCGACGTCGCCATCTTCAACAAGTGGGCCGAGCAGGGCCTGTGCCGCCCCGTCGACGCCAAGCACCTGATGATCGTGCTGTGGGCCGTCACGCAGGCGTATGCCGACTGGGCCAGCCAGATCCGCCTGGTGCTGGAAAAGCCCGCGCTCGATGCCCAGGACTTCCAGGCTGCCGAGTCCCTGATCGTCGACATGGTGCTGCGAACCGTGCTGTTCGCAGACGCCGCCGAAGCGGCGCCCCGAAAGAGAGCTGGGCGAGTCGCCCGCGGCGCATGAAACGGGTTCGAGAGGCCGCGGAGCAGGCCGTTCCGGCGACCGCCGCGGAGCGGGCTTGGCCCGGCCGCTGGCGGTGTCCCCTTGAAGGGGGTTGGCGTAGCGACACGCAGTGCGCGCAGCCTGGGGGTGATTCATTTTTCAGCGGTTGCTCGGGAAGCTGAACACCGATCCCTCGCGCACGCCGGCCGACGGCCAGCGCTGCGTGATGGTCTTGCGCTTGGTGTAGAAGCGCACCGCGTCCGGGCCGTAGGCGTGCAGGTCGCCGAACAGGCTGCGCTTCCAGCCGCCGAACGAGTGGTAGGCGACCGGCACCGGCAGCGGCACGTTCACGCCGACCATGCCGACCTGGATGTGGTCGCTGAAGTAGCGCGCGGCCTCGCCGTCGCGTGTGAAGATGCAGGTGCCGTTGCCGTATTCGTGGTCGTTGATGAGCTGCATGGCTTCATCCAGCGAGTGCACGCGCACGATGCCGAGCACCGGGCCGAAGATTTCCTCCTGGTAAATCTTCATGCCGGGGCGCACGTCGTCGAACAGGCAGGGGCCGAGGAAGTAGCCCTCTTCGTGGCCCTTGACCTTGAGGCTTCGGCCGTCCACCAGCAGCTTGGCGCCTTCGGCCACGCCGCTGTCCACATAGGCCTTCACTTTCTCGAAGTGCTGCTTGGTCACCAGCGGGCCCATGTCGTTGCCGTTGTCGCTGCCGGGGCCGACCTTCATGTTGGCGATCTCGGCCTTCAGGCCGGCGATCATCTTGTCCGCCACCTCGTTGCCGACCGCCACGATCAGCGGCACCGCCATGCAGCGCTCGCCGCAGGAGCCGTAGGCGGC
>JAFECV010000188.1 GCA_018241985.1 Pseudomonadota bacterium
CCGCTGGGTGCGCCCCCTTCGAGGGGGTTGGCGAAGCGACACGCAGTGCGCGAAGACTGGGGGTGTTTCATCCTAGAACTTCACCATCACGTTGCGCAGCTCGGTGTAGAACTCGAACGAGTGCACACCACCCTCGCGTCCGATGCCGGACTGCTTGGAACCGCCGAACGGCGTGCGCAGGTCGCGCAGGAACCAGCTGTTGATCCAGCACAGGCCGACCTCGATCTGCTGTGCCATCCGGTTCGCACGGGCGATGTCCTGGCTGTAGATCGACGTGGCGAGGCCGTAGCGGTTCGCGTTGACCTTGGCGAGCACTTCGTCCTCGCTGTCGAACGGGCTGATGTGGCAGCAGGGGCCGAACACTTCTTCGGTGACCACCGCCGCCGTTTCGGGCAGGCCGGTCCAGATGGTCGGCTGCACCCAACAGCCGTCGCGCAGCGCGGCCGGCATGTCGGGCACGCCGCCGCCGGTGACCACCGTCGCGCCCTCCTCGCGCGCCTTGGCGTAGTACGACAGCACCTTGGCCTGGTGCTCCTTGCTGATCAGCGGGCCGATCTTGGTTTCGGGATCGAACGGCAGGCCGGGCTTCATCGCCTCGGCTTTGGCTTTCAGCGCGGCCACGAATTTGTCGAAGATCGGGCGCTCGACGTACACGCGCTCGGTGCCCAGGCAGACCTGGCCGGCGTTCTCGAAGCAGGAACGGGTGACGGTGTCCAGCGCCACCTGGAAGTCGCAGTCCGCGAACACGACGGCGGCGTTCTTGCCGCCGAGCTCCATCGACACCGGGCGGATGCCCTCGGCGGCGGCCTTCATGATCGCCGTGCCGGTGCGCGTCTCGCCGGTGAAGGTGATGCCGTTCACGTCGGGGTGGCGCGTGAGGAATTCGCCGGCCGAATCGGGGCCGAAGCCGTGCACCACGTTGTAGACGCCCCGCGGCACGCCCACGGCGTTCATCACTTCGCCGAGCAGGGTGGCGGTGGCCGGCGTTTCCTCCGACGGCTTGACCACCACGGTGTTGCCGCAGGCCAGCGCCGGGCCGACCTTCCAGGTCATCAGCAGCAGCGGCAGGTTCCACGGGCTGACCACGGCGATCACGCCGCGCGGCACGCGCACGCCGTACGAGAGCGCCGTCTTGCCGTCCGGCGTGCGCATGTTGAACGACTCGGTGGAGACGTTCTTGATCGTGTCGATGAAGATCTGGAAATTGGCCGCGCCGCGCGGAATGTCGACATGCGAGGCGAGCTGGTTCGGCTTGCCGGTGTCGGCGATCTCGGCCTGCAGGAACGCATCGAAGCGGCGGTTGATCTCGATCGCGAGCGCGTCCAGCAGCTTGCAGCGCTCGACCACCGAAAGACGTCCCCAGTCCCCCTTGAGCGCCGCCTTGGCCGCCGCGACGGCGGCGTCGACCTCGGGCCGGCCCGCCTCGTAGACCTTGCCGATCAGGCTGTTGTCGATCGGGTTGCGATCGTCGAAGGTCTTGCCGCTGGCGTTCCTGACGTATTCGCCGTTGATGAAGTTCAAAAATTCTTTCATGCTCTTGCTCGATTCCCGGTTACCCGGTTCGCCTCATGCGACGTCCAGGCCCAGCGCCGCGAGGCCGGCGCGGGCGCAAAGCTCATCCTGCTCGGCCGATCCGCCGGAGACGCCGATGCCGCCGATCAGCACCCCGTCCTCGCGGATCGGCAGGCCGCCGCCGAACACGACCAGCCTGGGTCGCTCGGCCAGGCCGATCCGCAGCCCTTCGTCCTGCGCCAGGATCGACATCCACTGCGCGGTCGGGAAGCCGAAGCTGGCCGCGGTGTAGGCCTTGTCGATCGCGATGTCGACCGAGTGCAGGAACGCGCCCGGCATGCGCAGGAAGCCCGCGAGCACGCCGGCGGCATCGGTCAGCGCCACGTTGATCCGGATGCCGAGCGTCGCCGCGTGCGCCACCGCCGCCTGCAGCGCGATCGCGGCCGCCTCGGCGCTGATGGCGCGCTGCGCCACGCTGTGCTGCGGGGTGTCCATCGCCATTCCCTGTCTCAGGTATAGACCTCGGTGAACGACGGCACCAGGTCTCCCGTGTGATAGAAGATGCCGCTGCCCAGCTTGTCTTCGGTCCAGGTCGTCACCGGCCGGTCGCGCTGGGCGAGGTAGCCCAGGCCGGCGAAGGTCTCGTTGCGGTTGCCGCTCGGGTCGAAGAAATAGATCGTCTCGCCGCGCGTGATGCCGTGGCGCGTCGGCGCGACATCGATCTTCACCTTGTTCTTCGCCATCACGTCGGCAGCCTTGAGCACGTCGTTCCAGCTATCCAGGAAGAACGCGATGTGGTGCAGGCCACTCCTGGGACCACCCACAAAAGCGATGTCGTGCGGCGTGGTGGTGCGAGCCATCCAAGTGGCCGCCTGCATGTTGCCTTCCGGGCCGACCAGCACTTGCTCCGTCAGAAAGAAATCCAACGCCTCGGCCATGAACTTCGTGTTCTCGGCGACCTTGTTGACGCCGGTCTCGGGGTTCAGTTCGCACATCAGCAGCGTATGGTCCAGCCAGTGCGCACCCGCGCCCTTCAAACCATCGGGCCAAGGGTCGGGGTTGACGGTCCCGACATCCGTACCCACGTACTCTTTCATGGCGTACAGGCGCATTTCATGGCCGCTGGGCAGATTGAACTGCAGCATGCGCCCGGTCGAGGGCAGCGTGCCTTCCGGCAGCATGGTGGTCTTCACGCCCCAGGCCTCGACCTTCTTCTTGAGGTCGTCCAGGTCGGCGTCCTTCTCGACCTTGTAGGCCACGTGGTTCAGGCCAGCCTGGTCCGAGGGCGTGAGGATGAGCGAATACTTGTCCCACTCGTCCCAGCACTTGAGATACACGTTGCCGGCCTTGTCTTTCATGGTGGTCTTGAGGCCTAGCACGTTTTCGTAGTGCTTGACCGCAGCGTCCATGTCCATCACTTTCAGGCTCGCATGCCCGATCCGCATCACACCCATGATTCGTCTCCTGTGAGTTGGTTACTGCTGCTGTGACAACGGGCTCGCAGTCGCAGAATCTGCGCGCCCTCTTGAAAACGGTTTTTGCAGCCTGCCCGCCACTTCCAGGCAAACGGCGGTAGTGGGCGCAACGCGGCAGGCCAGGGTGTAACCCTGCATTTCCTCTTCGCACGTGACATGTGCGCGGCTGATGGGTCCCAGTGCTTTGATTTCACCCTGGACGATGCGCACCTTGCACACGCCGCAGCCGCCGTTGACGCAGCCCACGGGAATCCCCTTGCGGCCGAGGCGCAACATGCCTCGCAGCAAACTCTCGCTGGTCGCGCAGAGGTAGGTTTCGTCCGTCTGGACGACGTTGACGCTGACCTTGGAGTGACTGTCAAGCACCATGCGCCAAGTTCCTTTAGTTTCGATTCCTGTCGGCACTCATAGTGGAGTTCGCCGCCATGCCCGACAGACGTCGAACGGGAAACAACTGCCAGCCACTGTTGCCCCAAAGACCCCGAGGTTTGAACAACATGACCGCGATCGCAGCCAGCCCCAATACGATGAGATAGACACCGCCGTAATCCGCCAAGACTTCGCGCAAAGCAAAGAACAGCACGGCACCAACAATGGGGCCTTCGATCGTGCCAATCCCGCCGAGCACGACGATGAAGAATGCGGTCGTGGTCCACTCCAGTGAAAAGGCGGCTTCGGGCGCAACCCTGAGTTTGGCCATGTAGGCCAGTGCGCCGACCATTCCGCAGCCTGCAGCCGCCGCAAGCCAAACCCACCACTTGATCCGCTGCACAGGCACACCCAGGCTGGCCGCAGCCGGTTCGCTGTCGCGCACGGCACCCAGCGCCAGACCCCATCGGGAGCGCAACCAAAAATAGACGCCGAAGGTACCGCCCAGACCCAGCGCCAGCGCGATCCACAACATGCCCACCTCGCGCGTGCCCGAGGACATGCCACGCAGCGCCGCCGTGACCGAGGTCCCCGATCCGGCACCAACAGAGGCATTGTTGGCCACCAGCAAGCGCAATACCTCGGCGGCCACCCAGGTGCCGACAGCAAAATAGGCACCACGCAAACGAAACAGCAAAGCGCCCATGGGTACGGCCAGCAACATGGCCACGACGCCGGCAACCGGTATCACCAAGAAGGCCGGTATGCCCCAGTGGGCACCGAGCACCACCAGCGTGTAAGCTCCGATGCCGACGAAAGCCTGTTGTCCGATGGACACCAGTCCGCCATAGCCCACGAGCAGGTTCCACATCTGCGCCAGCGCCAGCGTGTACATGAACTCCACACAGAGGCGCTGAAGCTCGCGCCCGGCCCACCAAGGCATCGCGATGAATACCGCCACAACCGGCAGCAGCAACCAGGCACTGCGGCGGATTCCATGTGGGCCTGCCACCACCGCGAGCGCGGACGGCGAAGAAACTGAAGTGGACCTCTTCATCGGTGTTCGCCGTCTAGCGTTCACGGGTACGGGGAAGCAAACCGCTGGGTCGCAACAGCAGTACGGCAAAAAAGGCGAGGTGCCCGCCCAGAATGCCCCAACCCGGATCAAGCTGGAGCGCCACCGACTGCGCTACGCCCAGCATGATGCCCCCCAGCAAGGTGCCCCAGAGCGAGCCCATGCCGCCCATGATCACTGCCTCAAAGGCATACAGCAGGCGACTCGGCCCATCGGTTGGCGAGATATTGGCGCCCATGACCATGAACACGCCGGCGATGCCTATGGTGGCCACTGCCACCGCCATTGCCAAGGCGTAAACGTGGCGCCGGTTGATGCCCATCAGGCCGGCTACTTCAGGGTCATCGGAGGTGGCGCGAAAAGAGCGTCCAACACGCGTTCGCGAGAACAGCCACTGCAAGGACAGCAGCAACAGCAGCGCCACGCCGAGTATCAGCAACGGCATGTAGCCCACGGCCAATCCGTCAAATAGTGCAAGACTGGCGGTAGACAAGGTTCCGATCTGCAGGCCGCGCGGATCGGCGGAGAACAGCATCAACAGGCCGTTCTGAATCACAATGGACAGGCCGAACGTGACCAGCAGCGGCGGCAGGATATCGTCACCCACGGTTCGATTGA
>JAFECV010000189.1 GCA_018241985.1 Pseudomonadota bacterium
CAGATCGGGAAAGTTCAGGCTCGCGGCCCGGATTTCGATCAGCACCTCGCCGGCCTTCGGGGCGGGCGTCGGTAGTTCCTTCCACGCAAGCGCATCGGCGCCGATCGGGTTTTCGCAAAGCCAGGCGTGCATCGTTTGTCCTCCGGTGGGTCGGTCCCGATGATAGGGGCGTGGTGCGGGCGCCGGTGTCCTATCGGGGACGCGGTGCACGGTGGAATATGGGCCCCGCGTGCGGCACCTACAATCGGTTGCATTCGCACACCGGCATGAGAATCCTGCTCTCGAACGACGACGGCTACCAGGCGCGCGGCCTCCATGCGCTGCACGACGCGCTGCGCGACTTCGCCGAGGTCGATGTGGTCGCGCCCGAGCACAACAACAGCGCGAAGTCGAACGCGCTCACGCTCAATTCGCCGCTGTACGTGAGCGAGGCGCCGAACGGCTTTCGCTACGTCAACGGCACGCCGGCCGACTGCGTGCACATCGCGCTGACCGGCCTGCTGCAATACCGGCCGGACCTGGTGATCTCGGGCATCAACAACGGCGCGAACATGGGCGACGACACGATCTACTCGGGCACGGTCGGCGCGGCGATGGAAGGCTATCTGTTCGGCATTCCGGCGCTCGCGATCTCGCAGGTGGAAAAGGGTTGGCGCGAGATCGATGCGGCGGCGCTCGCGGCGCGCAACCTGATTGCGCAGATCACGGGGCAGGGCCTGCACGGCCTGGAGGGCCGGATGCCGGGCACCGAGCCCTGGTTGCTGAACGTCAACATTCCGAACCGGCCGCTCGATCAGCTCAAGCCGATGAAGATCTGCCGGCTCGGGCGCCGGCATTCGGCCGAGAAGGTGATTGTGCAGATGAACCCGCGCGGCGAAACCATGTACTGGATCGGCGGCGCGGGGCCGGCGAAGGACGAGGCCGAGGGCACGGATTTCCATGCGTCGCACGAGGGCCACGTGACGGTGACGCCGCTCAAGGTCGATCTGACCGACCATGAGAGCCTGCGCTACTGGGCGCAGACCGTGACGCAGGCGGCGGCGCACACAGCGGCGCGCACGACAGCACGACAGCCGGACGCCGGCGAGGGCGGATGATGACGCGTCGCCCGCTGTTCCCGGCGCGGGTCGAGCCTTTTGCGGCGCCGCCGAATGCTCCTAAAAAAGTAGCAAACAGTGCAGGTGGCACGCCGGCTACAGGCCGAAATGGCTTGAATATCGCCACTGCAGCGCGCGCGCAGGGCGTCGGGCTCGACTCGGCCGCGGTGCGCGAGCGCATGGTGCGCAGGCTGGCGGAGCAGGGCATCGCGCATCCCGAACTGCTTGCCGCGATGGCGGCGGTCGAGCGGCACCGCTTCGTCGACAGCGCGCTGGTGAACCAGGCGTACGAAGACACCAGCCTGCCGATCGGTCTCGGCCAGACCATCTCGAAGCCGAGCGTGGTCGCGCGCATGATCGAGCTGCTGCTGCAGGGCGTCGACGGCGCGCAGCGCAAGACCGGCCGGCTGCTCGAGGTCGGCACCGGCTGCGGCTACCAGGCCGCGCTGCTGAGCCGGCTCGCGCGCGAGGTGTATTCGATCGAGCGGCTGCGCGGCCTGCACGAGAAGGCGCGCGCCAACCTGCGGCCGTTCCGGCTGCCGAACCTGCACCTGCTGTTCGGCGACGGCATGCAGGGCTTCGCGCAGGGCGCGCCGTACGCAAGCATCATCGCCGCGGCCGGCGGCTCGTCGATTCCGCAGCCGTGGATCGACCAGCTCGCGGTCGGCGGTCGCATCGTCGCGCCGATCGAAGGCGGTGGGCAGCAGACGCTGATCGTGATCGACAAGCTCGAGCAGGGCGTGCGCCGCAGCGTTCTTGAGACGGTGCACTTCGTCCCTTTAAAATCCGGTGTTGCTTGAAGGAATTGGACATGCAGGGGATTCGACGACGGGGATGGACGGCGCTGCTGGCGCTGCTGATGGGTGCCGGCGTGGCGGGATGCTCCTCGTTCAATAGCGACAACAACGCGCCGGTCGACAATCGCAGCGTCGGTGCCACCGCGACCGACGCCGCCGCCGCGACCAAGCCGCCGCCGGGCATCGAGAACGCCGGCAAGCCCGGTTACTACACGGTGCGTCCCGGCGACACCATCATGCGCATCGCGCTCGACACGGGGCAGGCCTGGCGCGATCTGGCGCGCTGGAACAACCTCGACAACCCGAACGTGATCGAGGTCGGCCAGGTGCTGCGCGTGGTGCCGCCGGTGAACGAGTCCGGCGTGGTCGTGAAGCCGGTCGCATCGTCGTCGGTGACGCCGGTCGCGCCGGCACCCGCGGCGGCCGCGGCGAGCGCGCCGAAGTCGTCGGCGCCGGTGGTCGCTTCGATCGCGCCCGCGCCGACGCCGATGCCCAGCCCCGCGCCCGCACCCGGCAGCGACGACGACATCGCGTGGATCTGGCCGACCCAGGGCGGCCCGCTGCTCGCGAATTTCGACGACGCGAAGAACAAGGGCATCGACATCGGCGGCAAGGCGGGCGAGCCGGTGCTGGCGGCGGCCGACGGCCGCGTCGTTTACGCCGGCGCGGGATTGCGCGGCTATGGCAATCTGGTTATCCTCAAGCACAACAACACCTACCTGACCGCCTATGCGCACAACAAGGTTCTGCTGGTGAAGGAAGACCAGTTCGTGCGCAAGGGGCAGAAGATCGCTGAGATGGGCAGCACCGACGCCGACCGCGTCGAACTGCATTTCGAAATCAGGCGCCAGGGCAAACCGGTCGATCCGCTGAAATATCTTCCACCGAGGTAGGCCTCCATGAACAAGCGCAGCGGATTCGTCGACGACACGGGTCCGCGCGCGCAGGACGGTGGGCGCCTCGCAAGCCGCATGCCGCCGGTCCATGACGGGGCCACACACCCGGGCATGGCGCACCTCGAGCCGACCGCGGCGGACCCCGCAGCCGACATCCCGGTCGAGTTCCCGGGCGAATCCAGCGACGCGCTGACGCTGTATCTGCGCGACGTGCGGCGCACCGAGCTGTTCAGCGCCGAGGAGGAATTCGCGATCGCGACGCGCGCGCGCCACGGCGACTTCCTCGCGCGCCAGGCGATGATCGAGCACAACCTGCGCCTGGTGGTCAGCATCGCCAAGCGCTACCTCGGCCGCGGCGTGCCGCTGTCGGACCTGATCGAGGAGGGCAACCTCGGGCTGATGCACGCGATCGACAAGTTCGAGCCGGACCGGGGCTTTCGGTTCTCGACCTACGCGACCTGGTGGATCCGCCAGTCGGTCGAGCGCGCGGTGATGAGCCAGGCGCGCGTGATCCGACTGCCGGTGCACGTGATCCGCGAGCTGCAGCAGGTGCTGCGCGCGCGCCGCGCGCTCGAGAACGACATTGCGTTCCTCGCGTCGCGGCCCGACGGCGTGCGCGTCGAGGACATCGCGGCGCTGCTCGGGCGCGATGTGCACGAGGTCGCCGATCTGCTGTCGCTGGCCGAGACGCCGCGCTCGCTCGACGCGCCGACCGACCGTTCCGACGACGAGCATTCGCTCGCCGAGACCATGCCCGACGACCTCGCGGTCGATCCGACCGATACCGCGCACACCCACCAGGTCGAACGGCTGGTCGGCGGCTGGATCGAGGCGCTGACGCACCGCGAGAAAGAGGTGCTCGAAGGCCGCTTCGGGCTGCACGACCGCGAGCCGGAAACGCTCGAGGTGCTGAGCGACCGGCTCGGCCTGACGCGCGAGCGGGTGCGCCAGATCCAGAATGAGGCGCTGCTCAAGCTCAAGCGCCAACTGCACCGCAGCGGGATCGGCAAGGAAGCGTTTCTGTAGTTCCTCGGGTTTCGTTCGAGCGCCCGTGCCGCCGCCGGCGGCCTGAGACAATCGGGCATGTCCGCTCCCGCACCGAAAGGCGGCGCTATCGCACCGGCCGAAATCTTCCAGATCGAATCGCTCGACATCGACGCGCAGGGCGTCGCGCATCGCGAGGGCGGCAAGGTGGTGTTCATCGAAGGGGCGTTGCCTTTCGAGCGGGTGTCGGCGCGCGTACGCCGGGCCAAGAACAGCTACGAACAGGCGACGCTGGTCGCGATCGAGCGCGAGTCGCCGCAGCGCGTGCGGCCGGCCTGTCCGCATTTCGGGCTGCACGACGGCGCCTGCGGCGGCTGCAAGATGCAGCACCTGGACGTCGCGGCGCAGCTCGCGATCAAGCAGCGCGTGCTGGAGGACGACCTGCAGCACCTGGCCAAGGTCCGGCCCGGGAACATCCTGCGGCCGATCGAGGGCCCGGCCTGGGGCTACCGCCACCGGGCCCGGCTGTCGGTGCGCCACGTGCACAAGAAGGGCGCGGTGCTGATCGGCTTTCACGAGCGCAAGAGCAGCTACGTGGCCGACATGCGCGAATGCCGGGTGCTGCCGCCGGCGATGAGCGCGCTGCTGATGCCGCTGCGCGAGCTGATGCTGGCGATGGATGCGCGCGAGCGCTGTCCGCAGATCGAGCTCGCGGTCGGCGAGGCAGGGCGCACCGGCGCCCCGTGCATCGCGCTGGTGCTGCGTCATCTGGTGCCGCTGGGGCCCGCCGACATCGCGCGGCTGCACGCCTTCGCCGCGGCCCACCCCGGGGTGCAGTGGTGGCTGCAGCCCGGTGGCCCGCAGACCGCGCAGCCGCTGGACGAGGGCGGCGAGCCGCTCGCCTACACGCTGCCCGAGTTCGGTATCGCGATGCCATTCCTGCCGACCGACTTCACGCAGGTGAATCCGCATATCAACCGGGTGCTGGTGCGCCGCGCGATCGACTTGCTGGGTGTGCAGCGGCACGAGCGCGTGATCGACTGGTTCTGCGGCCTCGGCAACTTCACGCTGCCGCTGGCGACCCGCGCCGGCGCGGTGCTGGGTGTCGAGGGCAGCGCCGCGCTGGTCGCGCGCGCGCGCCGGAATTTCGAGCTGAATCGGGCTGAGGCCATTGAATATCCTTCACTGTGTGCTACTGAATTCGTAGCATCCGACCTGTTTGCGATGACGCCGCAGCAGTT
>JAFECV010000018.1 GCA_018241985.1 Pseudomonadota bacterium
GCGGGCCGCTGGGCCTGCATCGGTTCTACCTGCACGGGGCGCGTGACCTGCTCGGCTGGTTGCTGCCGATCCCGACCCTGATCGGCCTGTATGGCCTGTGGCGCGCGCGCGAGTTCGGGCTGGACGACCAGTTGAGTTGGGCGCTGATCCCTTTCATCGGTTTCACCATCGCCGGCTGCGCGCTGACGGCGATCGTGTTCGGCCTGATGTCGCCCGAGAAGTGGAACGCCCGCTACAACCCGGGCGCGGACCCCGAGGCCGCCTGCGGCCAGACCAGCTGGATAACCATAGGCGCGATCGTGCTCGCGCTGATGCTCGGCGCGGGCGTGCTGATGGCCAGCATCGCGTTCAGCATCCAGCGCTATTTCGAATACCAGGTGGACCAGGCGCGGCTGATCAGCCAGTAAAGCAGCGCATCGCCCATGCGGTGAGCGTCGCGTCCCGCACCAACTGCGGTGCATGAAATCCAAAGGAGCAAATGGCCGCGGAGCAGGCCGTTCGCGGGCACCCGCGGAGCGGGCTACGCCCGGCCGCCGGGTGCGCCCCCTTTCAGGGGGTTGGCGAAGCGACACGCAGTGCGCGAAGACTGGGGGTAGTCAAAACAATCTCCAGCTGACCCACCACGCAACCGCCGCGACGAACGCACTGGCGGGAATCGTGAAGATCCAGGCCCAGACGATGTCGCCGGCCACGCCCCAGCGCACCGCGCTCGCGCGCCTGGTCGCGCCGACGCCGACGATCGCGCCGGTGATGGTGTGCGTGGTCGACACCGGAATCCCGAGCAGCGTCGCCAGGAACAGCGTCAGCGAGCCGCCGGTCTCGGCGCAGAACCCGCCGACCGGCTTGAGCTTGGTGATCTTCTGCCCCATGGTCTTGACGATGCGCCAGCCGCCGAACATGGTGCCGGCCGCGATCGCGGTGTAGCAGCAGCCGATCACCCACAGCGGCGGATCGGCGTCCTGCGCCGACGCGTGGCCGGTCGCGATCAGCAGCATCCAGATGATGCCGATCGTCTTCTGCGCGTCGTTGCCGCCATGGCCCAGGCTGTAGGCGCTGGCCGAGAACAGCTGGGCGCGGCGGAACCAGCGGTCGACCCGCGCCGGCGTCGAATGGCGGAACGCCCAGGCGACCACCACCGTCATCAGCGAGCCGAGCAGGAAACCGAGCAGCGGCGAGAGGAAGATGAACAGCACGGTCTTCGCGATGCCGCTGCTCTCCAGCGAGCCGGTGCCCGCCTTCGCGATCACCGCGCCGACGATGCCGCCGATCAGCGCGTGCGACGAACTGCTGGGGATGCCGTAGTACCAGGTGATCAGGTTCCAGCAGATCGCGCCGATCAGCGCGCCGAACACCACGTGCACGTCGACCACGTTCGGGTCGGCGATGCCCTTGCCGACGGTGGCCGCCACGCTCAGGTGGAACACGAACACCGCGACGAAGTTGAAGATCGCCGCGATCACCACCGCCTGGCTCGGGCGCAGCACGCCGGTCGAGACCACGGTCGCGATCGCGTTCGCCGCGTCGTGGAAACCGTTCAGGAAGTCGAACACCAGTGCCAGTACGACCAGCACGACGACCACCCACAACGCTATCTGGACCGAAGCCATCGGGAGCGGTGTCGGTTCAGGAATTCTCCAGGACGATGCCTTCGATCATGTTGGCCACGTCCTCGCACCGGTCGGTGATGGTCTCCAGCATTTCATAGATGGTCTTGAGCTTGAGCACCTCGCGCACGTCGGGCTCCTCGCGAAACAGCTTGCTCATCGCCGAGCGCATCACCCGGTCCGCGTCGGATTCGAGGCGGTCGATTTCCTCGCAGAGCTTCAGTGCCGCCTCGGCATTGCCGGACTCGGCGATCCGATCGAGCAGATTCACCGCATCGCGCACGCGCTCGCAGCTCTTCACGCTCAGGTCGGCCAGGCGGTTGATCTCGCCGGTCATCTGGTGCACGTCGTACAGCTTCATCGTCTCGGCCGAGTCCTGGATCAGGTCGGCCACGTCGTCCATCGCATTGATCAGCGAATGGATCTGCTCGCGGTCGATCGGCGTGATGAAGGTCTTGTGCAGCGCCTTGTTCACCTCGTGCGTGACCCGGTCCGCCGCGCGCTCGGCGTGGTCCACGTCGCGCGTGTACTTCTCGCGCAGGTCGTAGTCCGCGTAGTTGGCCACCAGCTGCGCGAACGCATGGGCCGCCTCCACGATGCGCTCGGCGTGCCGATTGAACATCTCGAAGAAATTGCCGTCACGCGGCAGCAGCTTGGCAAACAGCATGGTTCGGTCGGGGCCGGCGTTTTCGGGGAGTCTGACTGGAATCAGTCGCGCCAGAGTGTAACCGCGTTTGCATTGCGCCCTGGCCGGCGGCCGTGTTTCGCAGCGCGATGGCTGCGTTCGCCGGGTTGCCGATCTCTCAAAGTCTGCGCACCTGCTGGCCGCGCACCTGTTCGAGCTGCCCGGCCGCGACCCGCTGCGGCGCGATCTGCGCCAGCGGCAGCAGCACGAACGCGCGTTGCGTCATCCGCGGATGCGGCAGCGTCAGCACGTCGCTCTGCACCGTCGCGTCGCCGTACAGCAGCAAGTCGAGGTCCAGCGTGCGCGGCGCGTTGCGGTACGGGCGCTCGCGGCCGGCTTGCTGCTCCAGCCGCTGCAGCTGCGCCAGCAGCAGCGGCGCGGGCAGCGTGGTCTCGACCTCGACCACCGCGTTCACGTAATCGGGGCCCTCGGCGTCGACCGGCGCGCTCGCGTACAGCGACGAGCGCTGCGTGACCCGGGTCGCCGGCAGCGCGGCGATCGCATCCATCGCGCGCGTTACCGCAGCCGCCGCATCGCCCAGGTTCGCACCCAGCCCGATGTACGCAGTGACGGGCGGTTTTTCCAACGATTTCAGCTCGTAGCGCCCGTGTTATCTGTGCTGGATGCTATGTTTATGGAAGCATTCGAGCGCCGCCGACGGCGCCGCTTCTTCGGTGCTCCGTTCGGCATCTCGCCCGCGTGCGGCGTGCCGGGATCACGGTCCGCGCCGGTTGCGTCCTGCGATGGCGGTATCCCCGCCTCGTCGGTCGCCTGCTGCGCATCGCTGCTGCCTGCGCGGCCGCGCCGCCGGCGCACCGCGCGCGGCTGCGCACGCACCTGCTCGAGCAGGCCGGCGCGCCCGTCTTCGTCCGCGATGGAAAATTCCTGCCACCACGCGGCGAGCGCCTCGTCGACCTCGCCGGTGTCCGCGCGCAGGCGCAGGAAATCGAAGCCGGCGCGAAAGCGCGGCTGCTCGACCAGGCTGCGCGGCGTGTTGCCGCTGCGCTTGTCGAAGCGCGGCTGCATCATCCAGATCTCGCGCATGTCGCCGGCCAGGCGCCCGCGGCCCGACACGTCGCCGATGCGCGCATCGAACACCTCGTCGATCGCGTCCTGCAGCGCAGGGAACGAGGGCTGGCCCGCGGCGATGCGTTTGCTCCAGCCGTCCCGCACGTCGGCCCACAGCACGCAGGCGAGCAGGAAGCTCGGCGCGACCGGCTTGCCCTCGTCGACGCGGCGGTCGGTGTCCTGCAGCGCGGCATGCACGAACGGCTGGTCGGCGCGGTCCACCACCAGGTCGAGCAGCGGGTAGATGCCGTGCGCCACACCGAGCTCGCGCAGCTCGGCGATCGTCGCCAGCGCATGCCCGGTCTGCAGCAATTTCAGCATCTCGTCGAAGAGGCGGCTCTGCGGCACCTGGGCCAGCAGCGGCAGCGAGCGCTGCAGCGGCGCCGCCGTCTTCGGGTCCAGCCGGAAGCCGAGCGCGGCGAGCTTGGCCGCGAAGCGCGCGGCGCGGATGATGCGCACCGGGTCTTCGCGGTAGCGCGTCGCCGGGTCGCCGATCATGCGCAGCACGTGGCGCTCGGCGTCGCGGATGCCGCGGTGGTAGTCGACGACGATCTGGCTGCTCGGCTCGTAGTACATCGCGTTGATCGTGAAGTCGCGCCGCGCGGCGTCCTCGATCTGCGAGCCCCAGACGTTGTCGCGCAGCACCCGGCCGCTCGCGTCGACCGCGTGCTTCATCGCCGCCAGCTCGCTCTTGGCCGTGCGCTCGTTGCCCGACACGGTTTCGGCGTCGGCACTGTCGAGGTAGGCGCGGAAGGTCGAGACCTCGATCACCTCGTGCTCGCGCCCGCGCCCGTACACCACGTGCACGATCCGGAAGCGCCGCCCGATGATGAACGCGCGCCGGAACAGCCCCTTGACCTGCTCGGGCGTCGCGTTGGTCGCGACGTCGAAGTCCTTCGGCTTCAGGCCCAGCAGCAGGTCGCGCACCGCGCCGCCGACGATGTAGGCCTCGTATCCGGCTTGGCGCAGCGTGGCGACCACGTTGCGGGCGCGCTCGTCCACCAGGTCCGGGTCGATGCCGTGCACCGCGGGACCGACTTCGACGCGCTTGCCGAAATCGGCGGCCGCCGCTTTTGCGTGGTTCGCCGCAGGGCCCTTGCCGAGCAGCTTGTCGATGAATTTCTTGATCATGGGGGTCCGATCGGACGGGCCGTGGCGACGAGGGTCAGCCTTGCCTGGGAAACAGGTCCAGTATGCGCCATCCGCGCGCCTGGGCCAGCGCGCGCAGCCGCGCGTCGGGGTTGGTCGCGACCGGATGGCGCACGCGCTCGAGCAGCGCGAGGTCGTTCATCGAGTCGGAGTAGAAGGTGCTGTCGACCCCGGCCCAGTCCAGGCCCTGCGCCGCCAGCCACTGCTCGACGCGGGCCACCTTGCCGCCGCGGAACGACGGCACGCCGCGGATCTCGCCGGTGAACCAGCCGTCGGCGCCGCGCTCGAGTTCGATCGCGATCAGGTCGGCGACGCCGAACGCGTCGGCGATCGGGCGCGTGACGAACTCGTTGGTCGCGGTGACGATTACGGCACGGTCGCCCCGGCTGCGGTGCGCGTCGATGAGCGCGCGCGCGTCGGGCCGCAGGTTCGGCTGCACCACCTCGCGCATGAAACGCCGGTGCGCGGCGACGGCCTCGGCGGCCCCATGGCGGCGCACCGCGTCGATCGCGAAACGCACGTAGTCGTGCACGTCGAGCGTGCCGGCCTGGTACTGCGCGAAGAATTCGTCGTTGCGCCGCCCGAACTCGGCCGCGTCGGTCCAGCCGATCGCGATCGTGAACTGGCCCCAGGCGTAGTCGGAATCGATCGGCAGCAGCGTGTGATCGAGGTCGAACAGCGCGACGCGCGGTGGTGGGCTCATCGGATCCTTCCCGTGGCGAACGGTACTGCTCACGCCTCCTCCAGCATCGCCCGGATCATCGGGATGGTGACCACGCGCTGGGTCCGCAGCGAGTAGCGGTCGATCAGATCGAGCAGTTGCACGAGATGCCCCAAGTCGCGGCTGAAGCGCGCCAGGATGAAATCGACGACTTCGGCGCCGAGCACCACGCCGCGCGCCTGCGCCTGCGCCAGCAGCGCCGCGCGGCAGTCGGCCTCGCCGAGGCGCTGCAGCGCGAACACATGGCCCCAGCCCAGGCGCGAGCGCAGGTCCTCGCGCAGCGCCAGTTCGGCCGGCGGCGCGGCGCCGGCGGCCAGCACCCAGCGCGCGCCACCGCCCTGCACGCTCGTTGCATTGACGAACCAGTTGAACGCCGCGTGCTGCTGCACCGCGCCGTACCGGTCCACGTCGTCGAGCAGCACCGCGCTCCAGCGCTCGTCGAACGGCGGCGGCTCGGCCATCGTCGCGTCGAGCCAGCCGACGGCGGCGCCGCCCGCCGTCAAGGCGGCGCGCGCCGCCAGCAGCAGGTGCGTCTTGCCCGATCCCGACGGCCCCCACAGGTAGGTCGGCACCGGCGCGCGGGTCGCGCCCTCGGCCCACAGCTCGAGGTGGCGCAGCGCCTCGGCGTTCGGCCCGGCGATGAAGCCCGCAAAGCTCGGACCGCTGGCCGGACCGATGTTCAGTGGGATTTGCTGCATGGCCGCCGCTACCCGAGGTACAGCCGGCTCGCGAGGTAGCTCGCGCGCAGGCGGCGCGCCGCGACCAGCAGCAGCGCGCTGGCGGGCAGCGCAACCAGCACGCCGACGAAACCGAACAGCTGCCCGAACGCAAGCAGCGCGAAGATCACGACCAGCGGGTGCAGGCCGATGCGCTCGCCGACCAGCCGCGGCGTGAGGAAGAAGCCTTCGATCACCTGCCCGATGCCGTAGACGACCGCGACCATCAGAACTGCCTTCAGCGACGCGAATTGCAGCAGCCCGGCCAGCGTGGCCAGCGTCAGCCCGAGCCCGAAGCCGACGTAGGGCACGAACACCGCGAGGCCGGTGAAGATGCCCACGGGCAGCGCGAGCTCCAGCCCGAACAGCGTCAGGCCGACGCTGTAGTAGATCGCCAGCACCAGCATCACCAGCAACTGGCCGCGCAGGTACTGGCCCAGCACCGTGTTGCTTTCGATGCGGAAGCTGTCGAACGCCTGGCGCAGATGCGGCGGCACCAGCGCCACGGCCTGCGCGACGAAGCGGTCCCAGTCCATCAGCAGATAAAAGAGCGCGACCGGGATCAGCACCGCGTTGCCGATCACCGCGACCGCCACGCTGCCGCCGACCTTGAGCGACGACAGCAGCGACGACAGCATCGATTCGGTGTTGCCGTTCAGGTAGTCGAGCAGCGCCGCCTTGATGCTGGCGGTGTCGAACGAGAACTTGACGCCGAACTGCGCCAGCAGCGGCCCGAGCCAGCCGGTGAGCCGGTCCAGCAGCAGCGGAACCTGGTCGCGCATCAGGGGAATATCCTTGGACAGGATCGGCACCACGAGCAGCATCAGGCCGAGCAGCACCACGATCAGCAGCAGTTCGACCCCCAGCGCCGAGAGCCAGCGCGGCACGAAGCCGCGCCCGACCCGGTCCAGCCAGTCCACCACCGGCGTCAGCGCGTATGCAAGCACGCCCGCGACCACGAATGGCGTGAGCACCGCGCCCAGGCGCAGCAGCGCGAGCAGCACCAGCCCGGCGATGACGAGCCAGGCGATCGCGCGCTTCTGTACGGATGTGAGTGGCATGGGAGGCGGGCGGTCCCGGCAAGTGGAAAGGAGCGGAGCGACCGTCCGGCACCGGCGGGCGACCCCGTAAAATCACCGCAAATTCTATAGGCCGGCCCGGGGGCAAGCCCCGGCGGCCCCCATCGATGAGCGCGTCACCCCCTTCCGCTTCCGGTCCGCCCCCCCTGTCTTACAAGGACGCCGGCGTCGACATCGCCGCCGGAGATGTGCTGGTCGAGCGCATCAAGCCGCTGGCGAAAAAGACATTGCGCGATGGCGTGCTCGCCGGCATCGGCGGCTTCGGCGCCTTGTTCGAGTTGCCGAAGCGCTATCGCGAGCCGGTGCTGGTGTCGGGCACCGACGGCGTCGGCACCAAGCTCCGGCTCGCCTTCGAGTGGGCGATGCACGACACGGTCGGCATCGACCTGGTCGCGATGAGCGTGAACGACGTGCTGGTGCAAGGCGCCGAGCCGCTGTTCTTTCTCGACTACTTCGCCTGCGGCCAGCTCGACGTGGACACCGCGGCCGCGGTGGTCGGCGGCATTGCGCGCGGCTGCGAACTCGCGGGCTGCGCGCTGATCGGCGGCGAGACCGCCGAGATGCCGGGCATGTACCCCCCGGGCGAATACGACCTGGCCGGATTCGCGGTCGGCGCGGTCGAAAAGTCGCGCATCCTCGACGGCCGCGCGGTGCAGGCCGGCGACCGGGTGCTGGGCCTGGGCTCGAGCGGCGTGCATTCGAACGGCTACTCGCTGGTGCGCCGCTGCATCGAACGGGCGGGCAGCGGCGGCCTGCCGGCGACGCTCGACGGCCGGCCGTTTCGCGAAGCGGTCATGGCACCGACCCGCATCTACGTGAAAAACGTGCTGGCCGCGCTCGCGCGCCACCCGATCCGGGCGCTGGCCCACATCACCGGCGGCGGCCTGCTGGAGAACATTCCGCGCGTGCTGCCCCATGGTGCGGCCGCGCACCTGGTCCGCAGCCGTTGGCCGCGCAGCGAACTGTTCGACTGGCTGCAGCGCACCGCCGGCATCGACGACGTCGAGATGAACCGCACCTTCAACAACGGCATCGGCATGGCGGTGGTGGTCGATGCCGCGGCGGCGCAAGCCACCGCCGACATGCTGCGCGGCCTGGGGGAGCAGGTTTACGACATCGGCGTCATTGCGCCGCGCGGCACGGGCCCCGCGGTCGTCGTGGCCTGAAGGCGACAGACGGTCCGCTCGATAGTCGCAATTGGCGCGGCCACGCAAGCGGGCCGCGTAAAATTGAACTCAAAAAATCTCGAAAGGCTGGGCAGCGATGCTCGGCCTTTATTTTTTTCGCGCAAGCTGCGGCGTTGGCCTTCAGTTGATCGCGCGACGCAGTTGAGAGATCCGATCGGCGACAGCGCCTGTATCGGGCGCGCGGTCGGCGTGGGCCAGGTAACACTCGAGGTCGCGCATCGCCGGCCGGATCGATCCCTGCGCGGCCAGCGCGATGCCACGGTCGCGGTATTCGCCCCAGGCGTGGGGCAGCAGCACGATCAGGCGGTCCTGCACCGCGACCAGGCGCTGCCAATCCTGCTGCGTGCGGTGGATTTCCTTCAGGTTGCGCAGCATGCGCGCGATGATCTCGCGCGGCGGCATCGCCTGAAGGTGAAGCGCGCCGGACAGCGCCAGATCGTCCGCCGAACGGCCGGCGCGGCGCAACCAGGGCTCCAACCGCTCCGACAACTGCTCGCGGCCCAGTGATTCGCCGGTGAACGGATCGATCACGACCTGCCCGCGCTGCAGATCGACCCGCACCATGAAATGCCCCGGAAAGCCGAGGCCGCGCACGTTCAGGCCCAAGCCATCGGCCAGTTCCATCCACAACAGCGCGAGCGAGATCGGGATGCCGCGGCGCGTGCGCAGCACGGCGTTCAGGTAGCTGTTGCCGGCATCGTAGTAGTCGTTCAGGTTGCCCGCGAAACCGAGATCGCGAAAGAAGAACTTGTTCAGCGCCCGCAGCCGCTCCAGTTCGGATGCTTCTTTCGCCACCCGGCGCCGGAGCCGCCCGAGCAAGCGGTCGACTTCATCGAGCACCTGCTGCACGACCAGATCGGGGTATTCGTCCTGCGCGATGCTGACCGCCGCCTCCAGCAGCGGGAACTGCTCGTCGGACTGCACGAGCAGTGCGAAGTATTCGAGCAGCGTCGGTGCCTTCGGATCGATCTGCATGGTGCGGCTCGGTTGCAGCGGTACCCGGGTCCGGTTTTAGCGAGCGCGCCGACGGCCGTCAAGTCGCCGACCCGCGGTTTTACGCCGCGTCAGAGGAATCCGTTCGACAGCCAAGGCACCGCAACGATGATCATCAACGCGATGAACAACACGCCCAGGTACGGCCAGACGCGCGAGAACGCATGGTCGGGCTCGACCTTGCCGATCGCGCAGGCCGCGTAGAAGCCGACGCCGAACGGCGGCGCGAACAGGCCCAGCCCCATCGCGAAGATCGCGACCATCGCGTAGTGGACCTCGTGCACGCCCAAGGCGCGCGCGACCGGGAACAGCAGCGGCCCGAACAGCACGATCGCCGGGATGCCTTCGAGCACGCTGCCGAGCACCATGAACATCAGCGCCGACACCAGCACGAAGCCGAGCTTGCCGCCCGGCACGCCGGCCATCAGCTGCACCAGCGAATGCGAGAACCCCGACTGCGTCAGCGCCCAGGCCATCGCGGTCGCGCAGCCGATGATCAGCAGGATCGCGCCGGACAGCGACGCGGTGCCGACCAGGATCGGGTAGAGCCGCCCCCAGTCGAACTCGCGGTAGATGACGAGGCCGACGATCACCGTGTAGACCACGCCGACCGTCGACACCTCGGTCGCGGTCGCGATGCCTTCGACCACCACGGTGCGGATCACCACCGGCAGCGCGAGCGCCGGCAGCGCGATCAGGAACAGCCGGCCGATGCGGGCCCAGTCCAGCCGCTTCGCTGCGACCGCTTCGTGCGCCCGGGCGCGAAAGAACACCAGCACCGCGAGCGCGAGCATGCCGACCAGCGCCGGCATCAGGCCACCGGTGAACAGCGCGGAGATCGAGACGCCGGTGACCGCGCCGATCGTGATCAGCACCAGGCTCGGCGGAATCGTCTCGCTCATCGCGCCGGACGCCGACAGCAGCGCGACGAGATCGCCGTCCTCCTCGCCGCGTTTCTTCATCTCCGGGAACAGCGCCGGCGCGATCGCGGCCATGTCGGCCGCCTTCGATCCGGAGATGCCCGAGACCAGGTACATCGCGCCCAGCAGCACGTACTGCAGTCCGCCGCGCACATGGCCGAGCAGCGAGGCCAGGAAGTCGACCATCGCGCGCGCCAGGCCGGTCATCTCGATCAGCGCGCCGAGGAACACGAACAACGGCACCGCGAGCAGGATGATGTGCGACATGCCCTCGTCCATCCGGTTCACGACGATGATCAGCGGCGCGCTCGTCGTCATCGCCAGGTAGGCCAGCGTCGCGATGCCAAACGAGAACGCGATCGGCACGCCCAGCGCGACGCACAGCCCGACCAGGCCGACGAAGAACACCAGCAGGTTCGCGTTGCCCATCGCCATCAGCAGCGGCCGCGCCCACCACAGCGCCGCCGCGACCGCGGCGATCGCCAGCGCGCAGCCCGCCACCGATTTCAGGCTGGAACGCTCGATCAGCCGCGCCAGCGCGATCGCGATCATCAGCACGACGCCGACGCCGACCGCCGCGACCCGCACGCCGTCGTGCCATTCGAGCGCCGGCGTGGTCACGATCCACTGCTCCTCGACATGCTGGTACGACGGCAGCAGCAGCAGCGCCGAGAACAGCACGACGACGCAGGTGCCCAGCGTCTCGACCCAGGCGCGCCGCGCCGGCTTCATCCAGTTCAGGAACGTGGCCAGGCGCATGTGCTCGCCGCGGCGCAGCGCGATCACCGCGCCGAGCATCGCGAGCCACAGGAACAGGATCGACGCGAGCTCGTCGGTCCAGGTCAACGGCGCGTCGAACACATAGCGCGAGACGACGCCGGCGAACAGGATCGCCGTCTCGAGCACGACCAGGATCGCCGCCGGCAGCTCGGTGGCCCAGGCCAGCGCGCGGTCGAACGCCGCCAGCGGCCCGGCCGCGCCTGCGCGCAGCGCGATGTCTTCGGACAGGTTCATGCGAATGAAACAGCAGCGAAATCCGCGGGCGGTGGGCTTTGCCCGCGCGCCGCGTTTGGCTCGCTCAGGCGAGCTTGCCGGAATACTTCTCCAGCTTGCCCATCGCCTCGGGACCGAACTTCTTGCTCCATTCCTGGTAGAAGCCGGCCTTGGTCAGCGCGTCGCGGAACGACTTCGGGTCCGGGTCGTTGAACACCATGCCCTTGGCCTTGAGCTGGCCTTCGACCGTGTTGTCGAGCCGGCGGATGTCGTCGCGCTGCTTCTCGACCGCGACCGCGACGTTCTTGTTGATCACGGCCTGGATGTCCTTGGGCAGCGAGTTCCAGCGCTTGCCGTTCGCGAGGATCCACTGGCCGTCCCACATGTGGCGCGTCAGCGAACAGTATTTCTGCACTTCGTACAGCTTCGCGATCTCGATGATCGCCAGCGGATTCTCCTGGCCCTCGACCACGTGGGTCTGCAGCGCCGAATAGACCTCGCTGAAGTTGATGCCGGTCGGCGACGCGCCGAGCGCCTTGAACATCGAGGTCCACAGCGGGCTCACCGGCACCCGGATCTTGAACCCCTTCAGGTCGGCCGCGCTGTTGATCGGCTTGGTCGACGAGGTGATGTTGCGGTAGCCGTTGTCCAGGCACTTGTCGAAGGTGTAGAGGTTGACTTTCGCGATCGCAGCGCGGATGTACGCGCCCAGGTCGCCGTCCATCGCGGCCCAGACCGTCGGGTAGTCCTTGAACGCGAACGCGAGGCCGTTGATGCCGGCCACCGGCACCAGCGTCTGCAGGATCAGGCCCGACAGCGGAAAGATGTCGATCGCGCCGGAGCGCACCTGCGACAGCATGTCGGTGTCGCCGCCGAGCTGGTTGTTCGGGAAGATCTGGATGTCGACCCGGCCGTTCGTCTCCTTGCGGATCGCGTCCGCGGCCTCGCGCACGCGGATCGTCGACGGATGCGTCGCCGGGATGTTGTTCGCCCATTTCAGCGTGAACTCGGCGCTCTGCGCGAACGCCGGACGGCCGATCGCCGCGATCGCCCCGGCGCCGGCGGCGCCCTTCAGCAGCGCGCGGCGCGCGACCCCCTGACCTCGATTCAAGTTGTCTG
>JAFECV010000190.1 GCA_018241985.1 Pseudomonadota bacterium
CGCCCTGAACCGAAGGCCTCGGGAGAGAACCAGATGAATCCAAGAATCACCCCCTGGCTGCGCCGCACCCTCGTGCTCGCGCTGCTGCTGCCGCTGGCTGTCGTTGCACCGGCGGCGTTCGCGCAGGATGCGTCCTACGTGAACCCGCCGGGCCGCGTTGCGCAGCTGAACTATTTCGACGGCGCGGTCAGCTTCCAGCCCGCCGGCTACGACCAATGGGCCGCCGCGGTGCTGAACCGCCCACTGACGCAGGGCGACCGAGTCTGGAACGACAACGGCGCGCGCTCCGAGCTGCACGTGGGCTCGACCGCGGTGCAGATGTCCGGCCAGACCAGCGTTGAATTCACCACGCTGGACGACCAGACCGTGCAGCTCGCGGTGACGCAGGGCAGCGTCGCGGCGCGGGTGCGCGAGCTGCCGGCCGGCCAGCGCTTCGAGATCGACACGCCGAACCTCGCGCTGACCGCGTCGCAGCCGGGCGAGTACCAGGTCGACGTCGATCCGGGCACCGGCACCACCACCGTCACGGTGCGCTCGGGCAGCGTGCAGGTGTTCGGCGCGAGCGGCGTGCCGCTCGGCATGCCGGCCGGCGAGCAGATCGGCTTCGCCGGCAACGACCTGCAGCAGATCGCGGCGCGGACCGCGCCGCCGCAGGACGCATTCGGCCGCTGGGCTGCGGCGCGCAATGCGGCCGAAGACCGCGCGACCGCGCTGCGCTACGTCCCGCCGGACATGACCGGCTACCAGCAGCTCGACGGCTACGGCACCTGGGAGAGCAACCCCGAATACGGCGAGATCTGGGTGCCGACCGTCACCGTGGCGAACTGGGCGCCGTACCGCTTCGGCCACTGGGCGTACATCGCGCCCTGGGGCTGGACCTGGATCGACGACCAGCCCTGGGGTTTCGCGCCGTTCCACTACGGGCGCTGGGCCATGGTCGGGCCGCGCTGGTGCTGGGTGCCGGGGCCGCGCACGGTGCGGCCGGTGTATGCGCCTGCGCTGGTCGCCTTCGTCGGCGGCGCGGTCGGCGGCGTGAACTTCCGGATCGGCGTCGGCGGCGCCGCGCAGCCGGCGGTCGGCTGGTTCCCGCTCGGGCCGGGCGAGGTCTGGCACCCGGGGTTCCGCGCGAGCCCGACCTACGTCAGGGAGGCGAACCGCACGGTGATCATGAACCGCAACGTGACCAACATCACGAACGTGATCAACGTGAACCGGGTGACCAACGTGTACCGCTACCAGAACACGCCGCAGGCGGTGACCGCGGTCAGCGAGAAGACGTTCACGCAGGGCCAGCACCTGCGCGGCAACACGGTGCCGGTGACTGCGACCGAACTGGCGCGCGCCCGCGTGACGCCGCCGCCCGCGCCGACGCGCGATCCGCGCGCGATCTTCGCGGGCTCGCGCGTGGCGCAGCCGCATCCGGCGCCGCCGCCGGCGGTGACCCAGCGGCGCGTGCTGGCGAATCCGCAAGCGATCAGCCGCGAGCGTGGCGCCGCCCCCGAGACGCGCGGCGGCGTGCTGCCCGGCCAACCGCAGCAGCATCCGGCGCCGCAGGTGGGCGGCCCGCTCGGCCCGCACCGCATGAACGAATCCGTAACCGGCCCGCGCGCGCCGGCCACGCCGAACGTGACGCCGAACGCAACGCCGCACGAACAGGGCCCGCGCCCGCCGGAAGCCGCGCGCATCGAACCGCGGCCGCAGCCGCTGCCACCGCAGCAGGTGTTGCGCCAGCCGCAGGAGCCGCAACGCATTGAGCAGCAGCGTGTCGAACAACAGCGCGCCGAGCAGCAGCGCCTGCAGCAGCAAACGCAGCAGCGCGATCAGCAGCAACGTGTTCAGCAGCAGCAGCAATTGCAGCGCGACCAGGCCGCGCGCCAGGAGCAGCAGCGCCAGCAGCAGGAGGCGCAGCAGCGCGATCAGCAATTGCGCCTGCAGCAGCAACGCACGCAGCAGGAGCAGTTGCAGCGGGATCAAGCGGCTCGGCAGGAACAGCAGCGCAGCGAGCAGGCCGCTCGCGCCGCGGCGCAGCAGGCTCAGCAAGCCCAGCGCGTGCAGATGGAACAGCAGGCGCGCGAACGGCAAAACCAGGTGCAGCAGATGCGCCAGAACCCGGTCGAACGCGCCGCGCCGCGCGCGCCGGCGCCGCAGCAGCAGGCGCGGCCGCAACAGCAGCAGCGTCAACAACAGCAGCATCAGCGCAACGAGGACCGCCGCAACCAGGCGAATCCGACGAATTGACGGCGGGAACACCGGGCCGAACGCGGCGCGGACGGCGCGCCGCCCGGGCGGGCTCCAAATCGTTCATCATCGCGGGGCAACTCTCCGGCGCCCCGCGATGACAGATCTCCTCGATACCGACTTCGGCCTGATCGCCGACCTGATCCACGACCACGCGGCGCGGGCCCCCGAGCGGCGCGCGCTGGTCTGCGGCGATCAGACGCTCAACTACCGCACGCTCGATGCGCTGATGGACCGCGTCGCCTGCGCGCTGCAGCGTGATGGCGTACGGCCCGGCGAAGCGGTCGCGATCTGCGCCGGCACCAGCGTCGACTACGCGGTGGTGTTCCTCGGTGCGCTGCGCGCTGGAGTCGCGGTCGCGCCGCTGGCGCCGGGCAGCAGCTCGAGCAGCCTGTGGCGCATGGTCGCCGATGCCGGGGCGCGGCTGCTGTTCGTCGATGCGGCGGTGGCCGCTGCAATGGACGCCGCCGCTCCAAATATCGTCGCGGCCGGCGCGGCCGTGCCCCGCATCGCGCTGGACGGCAGCGCCGCCGGCCGGCCGCTCGCGGACTGGCTCGCACCCGCTGGCTCGGTTCCTGAGCCGGTCGCGATCAACCCGGCGCACCCGTTCAACATCATCTATTCGTCCGGCACGACCGGCGAGCCCAAGGGCATCGTGCAGGGGCATGGCATGCGCTGGAGCCACGTGCGCCGCGGCGCGGCGTTCGGCTACGCACCGGACAGCGTGACGCTGCTCGCGACGCCGCTGTATTCGAACACCACGCTGGTGACGTTCTTCCCGACGCTGGCGTTCGGCGGCAGCGTGGTGCTGATGCCCAAATTCGACGCGCTCGGTTATCTGGAACTCGCGCAGGCCGAGCGCGCGACGCACACCATGCTGGTGCCGGTGCAGTACCAGCGCATCATGGCGCGGCCCGAGTTCGACCGGTTCGACCTGTCGAGCTACCGCTTCAAGTTCTGCACCAGCGCGCCGTTTTCAAAGGAGCTGAAGGCCGACGTGCTCGCGCGCTGGCCGGGCGGCCTGGTCGAGTACTACGGCATGACCGAGGGCGGCGGCACCTGCATCCTGCAGGCGCACCTGCACCCGGACAAGCTGCACACCGTGGGCCAGCCCGCAGCCGGGCACGACATCCGCTTGATCGACGACGCTGGGACCGAGGCCCTGCCCGGCGAGGCCGGCGAGGTGGTCGGCCATTCGCCAGGAATGATGACTGGCTACCACGGCCAGCCGGAGAAGACGCGCGCCGCCGAATGGTTCGCGCCCGACGGCAAGCGCTTCATCCGCACCGGCGACATCGGCCGCTTCGACGCGGACGGCTTCCTGACCCTGTTCGACCGCAAGAAGGACATGATCATCTCGGGCGGCTTCAACATCTACCCGAGCGATCTGGAAGCGGTGCTGCGCGAGCACCCGATGGTTGCCGACGTCGCGGTGGTCGGCGTGCCGTCCGCGGCCTGGGGCGAGACGCCGGTCGCGTTCGTGGTGCGCCGGCCAGCCGACGACACGGCCAGCGACGCACTGCTGCAATGGTTCAACGCGCGCGTCGGCAAGACGCAGCGGCTTGCCGGCCTGCGTATCGCCTCCGAGTTGCCGCGCAGCGCGATCGGCAAGGTGCTCAAGCGCGAACTGCGCGAGCGCTGGATCGCCGACGCCGCCGGTACCTCATCGTGAGTGCAGCGAGTGCGACGGCGCCGATTACTACTGTTTTAATAGCGCAAAGTGCAGACGCATCCTTCGATTCAAGCCGATTTGACTAGAAATTCCTGCAAATGCCGAACACCCACCCTTCCCTTTCCATCTCCTGCGCATTCGACGCCGGCGCGATCGAGGTCGTGAGCCTGGCCGACCCGGCCGACGTCCAGCTGAAGATCCGCGCGGACAACGCCGCCGATTTCGCGCAGTGGTTCCATTTCCGGCTGCAGGGCGCGGCCGGCGTGCCGCTGACCTTGCGCTTCCTGAACGCCGGCCAATGCGCGTATCCGCAGGGCTGGAAAAGCTACCGCGCGCTCGCCAGCGAGGACCGGCGCCGCTGGCAACGCGTCGCCACCGCGTTCGACGGCCAGGTGCTGACCGTGCGGCTGACGCCGGCGACGAACAGCGTCTGGCTCGCGTATTTCGAGCCGTATTCGCACGAGCGCCATCTGGACCTGCTCGGCTGGGCCGGCGCGAGCGCGCGCGTCGAATCGCGGCACCTGGGCGCGACGCTCGATGGACGCGACCTGACGCTGCTGCGCATCGCGAGCGCTTCCGCCGGCACTGCCCCGAAGAAGAAGGTCTGGGTGATCGCGCGCCAGCATCCGGGCGAGACGATGGCCGAATGGTTCGTCGAGGGGCTGCTGGAGCGCCTGCTCGACGAGAGCGATCCGATCGCGCGCCGGCTGCTCGAAGCGTGCGAGTTCCACGTGGTGCCGAACATGAACCCGGACGGCGCGGTGCGCGGCAACCTGCGCACCAACGCCGCCGGCGCGAACCTGAACCGCGAATGGCTCGCGCCCCGCCTGGAGCGCTCGCCCGAGGTCTGGCATGTGCGCGCCGCGATGGAGAGCACCGGCGTCGACCTGTGCCTGGACGTGCACGGCGACGAATCGCTGCCGTACAACTTCGTCGCAGGCAGCCAAGGCATGCCGGGGTGGACACCGCGGCTCGCGGCGCTCGAAGCCGAGTTCAAGACCGCGTGGCTCGCCGCCAGCCCCGACTTCCAGACCGCGCACGGCTACGGCGAGGTCGCGCCCGGCGCCGCGAACCCGACGATGGCGACGAACTGGGTCAG
>JAFECV010000191.1 GCA_018241985.1 Pseudomonadota bacterium
GCCGCGGTCGATCCAGAACTGCCACCTGGCGGCCCTATGCCTGGATTTCATTCGCAGACTCGCAATGGCAGGGAGTCGGCAGGCCGCGGAACATGGGGTGGAGAAGGCCGTGCCCGAACACCCGCGCAAGCCGGCCGCCCCGTGCGAGAGGCCGGCCGGCACGCCGCGTTACTTCTCCAGCACGTACGTCCCGGGCGCAGGACCGATCGGCTTGTACTTGGCCGAGCCCAGCGCCTTGGGCGCGGGAATCGATTTGCCGGACCTTGCCTGCAGCCACTGCCGCCAGTGCGGCCACCAACTGCCTTCTTGTCGCTCGCCTTCGACCTTCTTCGCCCAGGTCATCGGGTTGGGTTCCGAAACGGTGCCGGTGAAGTAGAACGACTTGGCCGAGCCCGGCGGGTTGATCAGGCTTTGCAGATGACCGGCGTTGGCCAGCACGAAGGTGGTATTGGGGCCGAACAGCCGCGCCGTGCCGTAGCAGGCCTTCCACGGCGTGATGTGGTCGGTGATGCCGGCGGTGACGAAGGCGTCCAGCTTGACCTTGGAAAGATCGATCGGCACCCCGTCGACCTCCAGCGCGCCGGCATTGACATACGGATTCTTCGCGAACATGTCCAGCAGGTCGCTGTGGTAGCGCGCGGTGAGCCGCGTGGTGTCGGCGTTCCAGGCCAGCACGTCGTAGGCGGGCGGCTTGTTGCCGAGCAGGTAGTTGTTGACCCAGTAGTTCCAGATCAGGTCGTTCGGCCGCAGCCAGGCGAACATGGAAGCCATCTCGCTGCCCTCGATCACGCCCTTGCGGCGCGAGTGGGCCTTGGCCGCCTCGATCGTGGTCTGGGACGAGAACAGGCCCAGCGTCGAGTCCTCCATCGCCGCCGCGGTGTCGAGGATGCACACCGTCCAGGTCGCGTTGGCGATCTTCTGCTTGCCCTTGCCGGCCGACCAACCCAGGTAGGCCGCCGCCGACATGCCGCCGGAGCAGCTTCCGAACAGGCTGGCGTCCGGGCTGCCGGTGATTTCGCAGGCGGTGTTGACGGCCGCGTCGATGGCCTTGACGTACTGCTCCAGCCCCCAGTCGCGGTGCTTGGCGGTCGGGTTGCGCCAGCTGATCATGAAGGCCTGCACGCCGCTGTCCACCACCCACTTGACCAGGCTCTTCTCGAGGCCCAGGTCCATCGCGTAGAACTTGTTCACCTGCGGCGGCGAGATCACCAGCGGCCGCTGGTGCACCTGCGGCGTGCTGGGCGTGTACTGGATCAGCTCGAACATCTCGTGCCGCAGCACCACCTGGCCGGGCGTGTTGGCCATGTTCTCGCCGACCTTGAACGGCGCGGCGTCCACCTGCGAAGGCAGTCCACGGTTGTGCTGCAGGTCGTGCAGCATGCTCTTCATGCCGTCGATCAGGTGCGCGCCGCCGGTTTCGACGATCTTGCGCACCGCAACCGGGTTGCCGAGCAGCCAGTTCGAGGGCGCCAGCGCATCGGTCATCAGCGACACGGCGAACTGCGCCTGTCCCTTTTCGCGGCTGTCGAGGTCCGTGTCGTCGATGTAGCTCGCGAACTGTTTCACCGCCGCGAGATGGCCCTGCATCAGGCTCTTGTAGAAGCGATTGCTCTTCCACGCGGCGTCGGCGAAGCGGCGGTCTTTCGGATCGGGGGCGAGTTCCGAGTCGCCCTTGAGGATGCGGACGCATTCCTGCAGGTACTGCCCGTAGTTCGCCACGACGCGTCCGGGTGACGCCAGGCCGATCTGGAACAGCGTCTTGGCTGCCTTGGCCAGATCGTCGGGCCGGACACCGATCAGCGGGTTCAGCGCCAGCGTATTTTCCGCGGCGTCGGCCAGGATGTCCGTCAGCTCGCCCACGACGGGCCTGCCGGCGCCGGCCTTGCGCGCTGCCGCTGCCCTGCCTTGGCCAGGCTCGGGCGCAACCTTGGCTCTACTGGAAGCTTCGGGAGCTTCAGCGCGGGCGGCCGCCGCGCGCTTGCGCGGTGCACTGGCCCTGGGCGCTCTTGGAGCCGGCGCGGCCCGGCGAGCGACAGGCTTGGTGGACGTTCTGGCCCTGGTTGCAGGCGCTGATTTCAATTCGCGGGTTGCCATCTTTCATGTCTCCGATGCTCGTTCTCGTATGCGCGCTGCGGCTCAGCCCACCAGATAGGCCAGCGCCGTGGCCACGAGGGCCGGCTTGGCCTCGCCTTCGATCTCGAAGGTGTTCTCCGTCGTCATCAACTGGCGGCCGTTGCCCTTGTCTTCGACCGACACGAGCTTGATATGGTTGCGCACGCGCGCGCCCGAGCGCACGAACGACGGGAAGCGCACCTTGTCCAGCCCATAGTTGATCGCCTCCTTGAAGGCGATGCGCCCGCTCAGGACTTCCATGATGGTCGGGGCCATCAGCGCCAGGGTCAGGTAGCCGTGCGCCACCGTTCCCAGGTCGGGCCGCTCGCGCCGCGCGCGCTCGACGTCGACGTGGATCCACTGGTTGTCCAGCGTGCAGTGCGCGAACTCGTTGATCCGCTGCTGGTCGATCATGATCCAGTTCGAAACGCCCAGTTCGGTACCAACATGCGCGGCCAGTTCGGCCGGCGCGATGAGGGATTGGCTCATCGATTGTCTCCTTCGTCAATGTGGGTGAGATTGCGCGCGCCGGCCCGGCGCGTCAGGGCCGGTCGAGAAACTCGCGAATGGCGGCCGCCGATTCGACGATGCGGGTCAGCAGGAACAGGTGCCCGCAATCGAGCACCTTCAACTCGCTGTTGGGAATCAGCCGCTTCATCAGGCGCGCGTTTTGCAGCGGGATCAGCGGATCGTCGCCGCCAGCCATGATCAGGGTCGGCTGCGCGATGCGGTGCAACCAGTGAATGCTGGTCCAACCGGCGCCCGCGGCGAGCTGCATGTAGTAACCCAGCCGCGAATTGAACTTGATGTGCGGAAAGTGTGCCGCCAGCACGCTGCGGTCGCGCCGGCAGTCGCCGCCATAGATGTCGCCGACGATCGAGCGGGCATAGTCGCGGTCGAGGTAGCGGCGCGGCGTGGCCATCTTCCACAGCACGCGCGGCGACGCGGGCACCATGACCGCGCCCGTGGCCGTCGCGCACAAGATGAGCCGCCGGCAACGCCCAGGCGCCGTATACGCGAACTGCTGCGCGATCGCACCGCCCCACGACACGCCCAGCACGTCCACATCCTGGTGACCGATCTGATCGAGCAGCCGGCTGGCCAGGTGCACGATGTTCCGAGGACGGTAGGGCAGCATCGGCAGCGGAGATCCACCGACCCCGGGAATGTCGAAGGTGATGACCTCGCGCTCGGGCAGGCTGCGCGCCAGCGGCTCCAGCAGTTCGATGTTGGCCCCGATGCCGTTGAAGATCAGCAGCGGCTTGTGGCGCCCGTCGCCCGGCGTGCGCCCCACCCGCAGCGCCTGGGCGCCGACCTTGACCATCTGGATGTCGAACACCGGACCGTCGCCGGCGGCGCGGGCCTTCCGGGCGGCGGTGGCGGCGGCACGTGGCGCGATGTCGGCGGCAAGCGATGCACTCATTTGCGGATGGTTCCTCATTCAACGCCGCGCAACTGGCCTGTTGCAGCATTCATCCTCGAACTGGCCGCGGCGTCTCCTCCTGGCGGCGTTTGGCGCCCGGCGCGGGCGCGGTGAGAGTCAATGCAAGCGCCACTATAGCGCACCGATTTCGCGCCGCGAATGATCGGAGCAGCCGAATGAGTGGTCGCTGCGGGCACGATTTGCTTTCGAGGCTGGCAGGGCTGAATGGCTATGCGCGACGGCACGCGACCGACCGCGCGCAACGCGGGTCGCCTGCGCCGCAAGCCGGACTGGAAGCGCAAGGTCCGACGCAGCAGCCTGCATGCGCCCTGCTTCGGCGGGTGTGACTATGCGCAGCTGTGCTCGAAACAGATGATGCCGCGGTCGAACCTCAGCCGTAGCTGCGCGGCACCGCGCAAACCATCTCGCCGGGGTCGTTCTCGGCGATGTCGCGCTCGTTCTTGGCCTGCGCCACTTCCATGTCGCGCGGCAGCGTGACGCCGTTCTTCACGGCGAGGACCTCCGCCATCACGCTGACCGCGATTTCGGGCGGGGTCTTGCTGCCGATGTAGATGCCGATCGGCCCGCGAAGCTTGGCGAGGCTCTCTTCGGTCTGGTCCAGGTAGTCGATCATGCGCTGGCGGCGCGCGTCGTTGTTGCGGCGCGAGCCGATTCCGCCGACGTAGAACGCCTCGGTCTTCAGCGCCTCGAGCAGCGCGAGGTCGTCGAGCTTGGGGTCGTGCGTGAGCGCGATCACGCAGCTGCGCCGGTCCGGCTTGAACGACAGCACCACGTCGTCGGGCATCTCGGCGGTCAGCTTCGCGCCCGCCACCGACCAGCCGCGGCGGTATTCCTCGCGCGGGTCGCAGACGGTGACCGCGAAGCCGCTGAACAAGGCCATCGTCGCGAGGTATTCGGTGAGCTGGCCGGCGCCGATCAGCAGCATCCGGTATTCGGGGCCGAAGGTGTTGAAGAGCGCCTGCGAAGTCAGCTCGGTTTCCGCCGGCACCTCGGCCTCGCGCAGCGTGACCGCGCCGTCGGCGAGGCGCACGACACGCTCCATCATGCGGCCGGCCTCGAGCCCGCTGACGAGCCGGGCCAGGCCATCAGGGTCGGGGTCGTATTCGAGCAGCAGTTCCAGCGTGCCGCCGCACGGCAGGCCGAAGCGGTGCGCCTCTTCGGCGGTCACGCCGTACTTGATGAAGCCGGGCGGGCCGCTCGGGATCTCGTGCGGCTCGTCGTTGGCCGGTGCGCCGGCCGGCGCGCCGGCGGAATAGGCCTTGGTGTGGCGGTAGATCAGGTCGTCCTCGATGCAGCCGCCGGAGACCGAACCGACGATCGCGCCGTCCTCGCACAGTGCCATGATCGAGCCCACCGGCCGCGGCGACGAGCCCCAGGTGCGCACCACGGTCGCAAGCAGCGCGCGCCGGCCGGCCTGGCGCCAGTCGCGCAGCGTGCGCAGCACCA
>JAFECV010000192.1 GCA_018241985.1 Pseudomonadota bacterium
GGTACAGCACGTCCTCGACCTCGATGGACGAGATGTTCTCGCCGCCCGAGATGATGATGTCCTTGCTGCGGTCCTTGATCTTGATGTAGCCGTCCGGATACTGCACCGCGAGGTCGCCCGAGTGGAACCAGCCGCCGGCGAACGCCTCTTCGGTCGCCTGCGGGTTCTTCAGGTAGCCCTTCATCGCGATGTTGCCGCGGAACATGATCTCGCCCATGGTCTCGCCGTCCCACGGCACCGGCTGCATCGTCTGCGCGTCGAGCACGCGCGCGTCGCGCTCGAGGTGGTAGCGCACGCCCTGGCGCGCGTTCAGCCGCGCGCGCTCGCCGATGTCGAGCCGCTCCCATTCGTCGTGCCTCGCGCAGACCGTGGCCGGCCCGTAGACCTCGGTGAGCCCGTAGACATGGGTCAGGTCGAACCCCATCTTCTCCATGCCCTCGATCATCGACGCCGGCGGCGCGGCGCCGGCCACCATGGCTTTCACGCCCCCTTGCGCAAGGTTCTGCACGCCGGCCTTCATCGCGTCGGGCGCGTTCACCAGCAGGCCGTGCACGATCGGCGCGCCGCAGTAGTGCGTGACGCCGTGCTCGCGGATCGCGTCGAAGATCGCCTGCGGCTCGACCCGGCGCAGGCAGACGTTGACGCCGGCGCGCGCCGCCACGGTCCACGGAAAGCACCAGCCGTTGCAGTGGAACATCGGCAGCGTCCACAGGTAGACCGGGTGCTTCGGCATGTCCCATTCGAGGATGTTCGAGATCGCGTTGATCGCCGCGCCGCGGTGGTGGTAGACCACGCCCTTCGGGTTGCCGGTGGTGCCGCTGGTGTAGTTCAGCGCGATCGCGTCCCATTCGTCGCCCGGCAGTTCCCAGGCGAAGTCCGGGTCGCCGCCGGCGACGAAGTCGTCGTAGTCGAGGCTGCCGATCGTCTCGGTCTTGGCCGTGTACAGCGGGTCGGCCACGTCGATCACCAGCAGCGGCGCCTTCGACTGGCGCAACGCCAGCGCGCGCGCCATCGCCGGCGCGAATTCGGGGTCGACGATCACCACCTTGGCCTCGCCGTGGTCCAGCATGAACGCGATCGTCTCCGGATCGAGCCGGGTGTTGAGCGCGTTGAGCACCGCGCCCGCCATGGCGATGCCGAAATGCGCCTCGACCATGGCCGGCGTGTTCGGCAGCATCACCGCGACGGTGTCGTTCTTGCCCACCCCGTGCCGCGCCAGCGCGCCGGCGAGTTGCACGCAGCGCCGGTACAGCTCGCCCCAGGTCCGGCGCAGCGCGCCGTGCACCACCGCGAGCCGGTCCGGGTAGACCTCGGCCGAGCGCGCGATGAACGACAGCGGCGAGAGCGGCGCGTGATTCGCCGCGGTCCGCGGCAGGTTCTGATCGAAGATGCTGGCCATGCTCGGGCTCCTGGGGTGATGCCTCATCGGATGAGACAAGCTTAATGCCGAGCCGGAACCGGACACAATAGCGGGGTGAGCATTCCGCAGGCCTTCATCCAGGAGTTGCTGGCCCGCGCCGACGTGGTCGAGGTCGTCGGCCGCCACGTGCAGCTGAAGAAAAGCGGCGCGAACTACATGGGGCTGTGCCCGTTCCACGGCGAGAAGTCGCCGAGCTTTTGCGTCAGCCCGACGCGCCAGACCTTCCACTGCTTCGGCTGCGGCGCGCACGGCAGCGCTTTAGGCTTCCTGATGGACCATTCGGGCATGAGCTACGTCGAGGCGATCGAGTCGCTGGCGCAGGAGTTCGGCCTGCAGGTACCGGACGACGGCGCATCGGGCCAGGATCGCGCGCGCGCCGCCGCCGAGCGCCAGCGGCAGGCGACGTTGTCCGACGTGCTCGCGAAGGCCGCCGGCGCGTACCGCAGGCAGCTGCGCGAGTCGCCGCGGGCGATCGACTATCTCAAAGGCCGCGGCCTGTCGGGCGAGATCGCGGCCCGCTTCGGGCTCGGCTACGCGCCGCCCGGCTGGCGCACGCTCGCCGGCGTGTTCCCCGACTACGACGATCCGCTGCTGGCGGAGAGCGGCCTGGTGATCACCGGCGAGGACGGCGACGACAAGCGCTACGACCGCTTCCGCGACCGCATCATGTTTCCGATCCGCAACGTGCGCGGCGAATGCATCGCGTTCGGCGGGCGCGTGCTCGGCGACGAAAAACCGAAGTACCTCAATTCGCCCGAAACCCCGGTGTTCCACAAGGGCCGCGAGCTGTACGGCCTGTTCGAGGCGCGCGCGTCGCTGCGCGAGCAGGGCTTCGTGCTGGTCACCGAGGGCTACATGGACGTGGTCGCGCTGGCGCAGCTCGGGTTCCCGAACGCGGTGGCGACGCTCGGCACCGCCTGCACCGGCGACCACGTGCAGAAGCTGTTTCGCCACACCGACAGCGTGGTGTTCAGCTTCGACGGCGACGCGGCCGGCCGCACGGCGGCGCGGCGCGCGCTCGACGCCGCGCTGCCGCACGCGGGCGACCGGCGCAGCATCCGCTTCCTGTTCCTGCCGGGCGAGCACGACCCGGACAGCTACATCCGCGCGTTCGGCCACGACGCGTTCGCGCGCGCGCTGGCCGAGGCGGTGCCGCTGTCGCGCTTCATGATCGACGCCGCGCGCGAGGGCTGCGACCTCGCCGAGGCCGAGGGCCGCGCCCGGCTCGCGAGCCATGCGGCGCCGCTGTGGCGCGCGCTGCCGCAAGGCGCCTTGAGGCGCCAGCTGCTGGGCGAGCTGGCGGGGCTGGTGCAGCTCGCCGTCCCCGAGCTCGCGCAGCTCTGGGGTGACGCGCCGGCGGCCGCGCCACAGCGCCGCGATAACCGGAGTGACTATCAGAACGATAGCAACCGGCGACCGTTTCACAAGGGCTACGGCGCTGAATCGCTTGAAAATCCGGTGCGTGGCGGCGGGTCCGGCCCGCGTGCGGGCCTGAGCAGCCGCGCCGACCACGCCGCGCGCATCCTGCTCACCCGGATGGCCGCGTGGGACGGCCTCTCCAGCGCCGACCATGCGCTGCTGTGCGCGCTGCCGGCGCCGCATGGCCCACTGTTCGTCTGGCTCGAAGGCCAGTTGCTCGAGCACGGCGTGCAACCCTGGGCCGCGCTGCGCGAGGGCCTGCGCGGGCACACGAGCGAGGCGCTGGCGCTGAAGGCCACCGCGCTGCTGCAGGAGGCGCCGGCAAGCGAGGCGAACGAGGCGTCGAGCGGCGACGAGGGCGACCCCGAACTTCGCGGCCTGCTCGACCTGTTGCACGACGACCAGCTCAAGCAGCAGGAAACCGATGCGCTGGCCGCGAACGACCTCGAACGCTACCGGCTGCTGCATGCGCAGCGGCGCGAACGCGCCGGCGCCAAGGGTGAAACCCGGCGCTGATCTCCCCGTGACTCCCCCCTTGAAATGGGGGCGCGCCGGTATAATGTAGGGTTTACCGACCGCAAGAGCGACAGCAACACCTCCGGGCCGGCCGACCGATGACCACGCGTGCACAACAGGCCAACCTACCGCAAGGATTGCATCCCAAATGTTCGCCCACCCATCTTGCGGCTGAAGGCGCGCCGGATCGTCCCGCAGGGCGACTCTCGCTGATGCCGTCCGCGCCAGAATCTGGCGCACCGATTTGCGCACGGTGTTACCCACGATTGCCCGTGTCGTTGTTCGCCCTGCGTTGAAGCCCAGAGGTTGCCCCATGTCCGCACAAAAACCCGCCGCCAAACCCGCCGCGAAGTCCGCACCCAAACCGGCCGGGGTCGCGGCCAAGGCCGCCGCGAAGGCGCCGGCCCAGGCTTCCGACAAGGCTCCCGCCAAAGGATCGGCCGTGAAGGCAGCGGCCGCCGGCGCCGCCAAGGCTTCGGCCAAGGCGCAGGCCCACACCCAGGCCCAGCACGCCACGGCGCCCGACGCGCTGAAGAAGAAGCCGGGGCGCCCGGCGAAGGCGGCCGCCGCTGAAGCTCACGCTCCGGCGAAGGCGACGGCGCGCGGTCGTGCCGCCAAGTCCGCACCGTCCAAGGACCGCGACGACACCGACCTGAGCGACGTCGAGGCTGAATTCGCCGAGGAGCCGGCCGCGGTCGTGGAGAAAGCCAAGCCGCTGCGCATGAAGATCAGCAAGGCGAAGGAACGCGCCTTGATGAAGGAGTTCGGGCTCGACGAGACCGTGCTCTCCGAAGAGGAGATGACGACGCGGCGCACGAATCTCAAGGCGCTGCTCAAGCTCGGCAAGACCCGCGGGTATCTGACGCACGGCGAGATCAACGACCACCTGCCCGACAAGCTGGTCGACGCCGAGACGCTGGAAGTCGTGATCTCGATGCTGAACGACCTGGGCGTCGCGGTGTACGAGCAGACGCCCGACGCCGAGACCCTGCTGCTGACCAACACCGGCCCGACCGCCGCGAGCGAGGAAGAAGCCGAGGAAGAAGCCGAGGCCGCGCTGTCGACGGTCGATTCCGAATTCGGCCGGACCACCGACCCGGTGCGCATGTACATGCGCGAGATGGGCACGGTCGAGCTGCTGACGCGCGAGGGCGAGATCGAGATCGCCAAGCGCATCGAGAGCGGCCTGATGAGCATGATGGAGGCGATCAGCGAGAGCCCGGCGACGATCGCCGAGCTGTTCCTGATGGCCGAGGAGATCCGCGAAGGCAAGGTCGTGATCTCGACCGTGGTCGACGGCTTCTCGAACCCGAACGAGGCCGACGACTACGTCGCCGAGGAGGACTTCGACGAGTTCGACGAGGAAGACGACGACGACGGCAAGGGCGGCAGCAAGGCGCTGACCAAGAAGCTCGAGGAGATGAAGAACGAGGCGCTGACGCGCTTCGACGCGCTGCGCGCGCTGTTCGAGAAGATGCACCGCATCTACGACCGCGAGGGCTGGGGCACGCCGGGGTACATGAAGGCGCAGAAGGCGCTGTCCGATGAACTGATGACGATCCGCTTCACCGCGAAGACGATCGAGCGGCTGTGCGGCATGCTGCGCAGCCAGGTCGACGAGGTGCGCAAGAAGGAGCGCGAGCTGCG
>JAFECV010000193.1 GCA_018241985.1 Pseudomonadota bacterium
TGGGTGGGCGAAGGGTGCATCTTCGGGCCCGGGGCCGAGCTGAAGTCTTCGTTCGTGTTCGCCGGCTCGAAGCTGGCCCACTTCAACTTCGTCGGCGATTCCATCGTGGGCAGCGACGTCAATTTCGAAGCCGGCAGCGTCGTCTGCAACTACCGGAACGAACGGCAGGACAAGGAGATTCAGGTTCGGCTGGCCGGCGCCCTGCAGCGCACCGGCCACCGGAAATTCGGCGCAGTGATTGGCGACCGGTCGCGCATCGGGGCCAACAGCGTCGTTGCCCCAGGCGCGCTGGTACGCCCGGATTCGATCGTGGCGCGCGAAGAGCGGTTCGCGGAGGCGTTGGCACTGACACAGTCTTCATGTCATGGCGCTCATGGCTTCAATGCACGATGACGCGTGCGTTTTGGACATCATCCCTAACTTAGCCCCCCACTCATGCCTCGATCGACGCGACACCTCGAGCGACACCGCACCGCACGCATCGGCTGGTTGCGCGCCGCGGTGCTCGGTGCGAATGATGGCCTGATCTCGACGGCGAGTCTCGTCATGGGCGTTGCCGCGTCGGGTTCGGCCCGCCCTGCGGTCCTGATCGCGGGCATCGCCGGACTGGTTGCCGGCTCGATGTCGATGGCCGCGGGCGAGTACGTCTCCGTCAGCTCGCAGGCCGACACGGAAGCGGCCGACCTCGCCCGGGAGCGTCACGAACTCGCGAGCAGCCCCGGTGCGGAGAAGGCGGAGCTGGTCGCGATCTACGTCAGGCGCGGGCTCACAAAGGGGTTGGCAACGCAGGTGGCGGAGCAGCTGATGGCGAAGGATGCGCTCGAGGCGCACGCCCGTGACGAGCTCGGTTTCTCGGACTTTTCCACCGCACGCCCGCTGCAGGCGGCCGTCACTTCGGCGCTGACGTTCGCGTCGGGGGCGCTGCTTCCGGTGCTGGTGTCGGCGGTGGCGCCCCAGTCCACGTTCGCATGGGCCATTCCGGCAAGCACGATCGCGCTGCTTGCCATCCTGGGCGGTATCGCCGCTCGCGTCGGCGCCGCACCCATCTTGCGCGGCGCCCTGCGGGTGATGTTCTGGGGCGTGCTGGCGATGGCGATCTCGGCGGGCGTGGGGCGGCTCTTCGGAACGACGCTCTGAGCGCGTGCACGAGACAAACCGATGAGCATGCTCGAACTGAAGATTCCGCCTCCGCTCGTCGCCGTCCTTGCAGGCATTGCCATGTGGTTCGCCGCGCGCGTCGGGCCTTCGGTTCAACTACCACTGTCGGTGCGGATCGCTGCGTTCGTCATCATCGCGCTCGTCGGCGGCGCGACGGCCGCGGCCGGCGACCTGGCGTTCAGGCGCGTAAAAACGACCATCAATCCGCTCCGGCCCGAAAAGGCGACGGCGCTCGTGACTTCGGGCATCTACCGGTTCACGCGCAATCCGATGTACCTCGGTCTTGCGCTGGTCCTGCTCGGGTGGGCCGCCTTCCTCGGCTCGCTGCTGGCACTTGCCGGTCCGATCGCCTTCGTGCTCTACATCGACCGCTTCCAGATCGCACCCGAGGAGCGCGTTCTGCTCGCGAAGTTCGGATCGGCTTACGCGCAGTACAAGGCACGCGTGCGAAGGTGGCTGTGAGACGCGGCCCGACTCTTACCGCCACAATCTGGATCGTTTCGCGCATCGTGCGCTTTCATGACGGAGAAAAATCACCATGAGCGACGCTTACCTGGTTGGTCACATCACGGTCAAGAATCCCGAAAAATGGCTCGAGTACCAGTCGCGCGTCCCCGCGACGCTCACGCCCTGGGGCGCGGAGCTCGTTTTTCGAGGAAAGCAGGCCGCCGTTCTGGCCGGCGACAATCCGCATTCGGACATCGTCGTCATCCGCTTTCCCAGCGTCGCGGCGATCAACGAGTGGCACGCGTCTTCGGCCTACCAATCGCTGCTCCCGACCCGGCAGCAGGCCGCGGAAGTCGTGCTGCTGTCGTATCAGGCGTAGGTCGACCGAGCGCCCGACACGCTTCACTCGCGCACCACGTCGGCACCGGCCGGCGGCTTGAACACGAAGGCATCGGCCGGCAGTCTGGCGTTGACCTCGAGCCGGCTGAAGGTCAGCACCGAGTGCTGGCCGAAGCTGTCGACGATATCGAGCTGTGCCAATTCGCTGCCGCCAGCATTCGCCCTGAAGCCGACGCTGACGCTGTGCAGCGGCCCGCCTTCGACCTTCGGCGTCGCGACCACCCATTGCAGGCCGTCCCGGTCCGGCGCGTCCTGCAGCTGGAAGTCCGCCTTCAGCGCGGCCAGGTCCGGCGCGGCCGCGATCAGCGCCGCCGGCGTCGACGCGAGCACCTGGGCCTGCTTGCGCGCGGTGACCTGGTTCAGGTCGACGTCGTACAGCCACAGCGTCTGCCCGTCGGCGACGATGGTCTGCTGGTACGGCTTGGCGTAGACGAAGCGGAACCGGTTCGGCCGCAGGAATTCGAAGGTGCCGCTCGAGGTCTTGCTGCGCGCCGCCTGGCCGGGACGCGGCGGCGAGGTCACGACCTGGGTGAAGTCGGCGCGGCCGCTCTTCGCGGTCTTGACGAACGCTGAGAGGTCATCCATGCCGTCAGCCCGCGCGAACCGTGCAAAGATCGCTATGCAAAATATAGCAATCCAGGTCGCGGCGCGCCCCGCCCTCGCCCCCATGGCGTCACTCGGCGCGTGCCGGCACGAGGATCTCGCGCTGGCCGCTGCTGCTCATGCTGCTTACGAGGCCGGCCTTTTCCATGTCCTCGACCAGGCGCGCGGCGCGGTTGTAGCCGATCTTCAGGTGGCGCTGCACCAGCGAGATGCTGGCCTTGCGGTTCTTCAGCACCACCTCGACCGCCTGGTCGTACATCGGGTCCTGCTCGCCGCCCTGCGCGCCCTCGCCGTCCGGGCCGTCCTCGCCGTCGACCGTGCCGCCTTCGAGCACGCCCTCGATGTAGTTCGGCTCGCCCTGGGCCTTGAGGTATTCGACGACGCGGTGCACCTCCTCGTCGCTGACGAACGCGCCGTGCACCCGGACCGGAAAGCCGGTGCCCGACGGCATGTACAGCATGTCGCCCATGCCGAGCAGCGCCTCGGCGCCCATCTGGTCGAGGATGGTGCGGCTGTCGATCTTGCTCGACACCTGGAACGCGATCCGGGTCGGGATGTTGGCCTTGATCAGGCCGGTGATCACGTCCACGCTCGGGCGCTGCGTCGCGAGGATCAGGTGGATGCCGGCGGCGCGCGCCTTCTGCGCGAGCCGCGCGATCAGCTCCTCGATCTTCTTGCCGACCACCATCATCAGGTCGGCGAGCTCGTCGATCACGACCACGATGTGCGGCAGCCGCTGCAGCGGCTCCGGGCTGTCGGGGGTCAGGCTGAACGGGTTCGGGATCGATTCGCCGCGCGTGGCGGCCTCGTCGATCTTCACGTTGTAGCCCGCGAGGTTGCGCACGCCGAGCCTGGCCAGCAGCTTGTAGCGCCGCTCCATCTCGGCCACGCACCAGTTCAGGCCGTGCGCCGCCTGGCGCATGTCGGTGACCACCGGCGCGAGCAGGTGCGCGATGCCTTCGTAGACCGACATCTCGAGCATCTTCGGGTCGATCATCAGCAGCCGCACGTCGCGCGCCTCGGCCTTGTACAGGAGCGACAGGATCATCGCGTTGATGCCGACCGACTTGCCGGAACCGGTGGTGCCGGCCACCAGCAGGTGCGGCATCTTCGCGAGATCGGCGACGACCGGATTGCCGACGATGTCCTTGCCCAGGCCCAGCGTCAGCAGCGAGCGCGCCTCGTTGTAGGCCTGCGAGCCGAGGATCTCGGAGAGCTTGATCGACTGGCGTTTCGCGTTCGGCAGCTCGAGCGCCATGTAGTTCTTGCCGGGAATGGTCTCGATCACGCGGATCGACACCAGACTGAGCGAGCGCGCCAGGTCCTTCGCCAGGTTCACGATCTGCGAGCCCTTCACGCCGGTGGCCGGCTCGATCTCGTAGCGGGTGATCACCGGGCCCGGCGACGCGAGCACGACGCGCACCTCGACGCCGAAATCCTTGAGCTTCTTCTCGATCAGCCGGCTGGTCATCTCCAGCGTCTCGGGCGAGACCGTCTCCTGGCGCGACGGCGCGCTGTCGAGCAGGTCGACCTGCGGCAGCCGGCTGTCGGGCAGTTCGGTGAACAGCGGCTTCTGGCGCTCCTTCACGACCCGCTCGCTCTTGGGCACCGCGACGCGCTCCGGCTCGATCAGCACCGGCGCCGGATGGTTCTCCTCGCTCTCGTTGCGCTCCTCGAGCAGCACCTCCTCGCGCAGGCGCGCCGCCTGCTTGCCGTAGGCCAGGTCCTCGGCCATCTCGCGCTTCTCGCGGCGCCATTCGACGAGCGAATAGAGCCGCGCGCCGATGCGCTCGGCGACGCTGGCCCACGAGAACCGGAACACCAGCGCGGCGCCGATCACGCCGAGCGCGATGCCGATCAGACCCGAGCCGGTGAAGCCGAACCATTTGACGCCGGCGGAGCCGACGAGGTAGCCCAGCACCCCGCCTGCGTTGCCGGGCAGGCCATGGTCGAACCGGTACAGCCGCGACCACTCCAGGCCGCAGCTCGCGCACAGCAGAAGCGCCAGCGCGCACCAGAACGACGCGCGGCTCGCCGCGAGCCGGCCCAGCAGCGAGCCGTCGTGCGTCGTGGGAGGGGTTGCGGCCGGATCGTCGGCGCGCAGCCAGCGCGCGAGGCCCGCAAGCCAGGCGCGCACCGCCGCGGCGAAGCACCACCAGACCGACAGCCCGAGCAGGAAGTAGCTGCCGTCCGCGATCCACGCGCCGATGCGCCCGCCCCAGTTGCGCACCGGCCCGCCGTAGCCCGAGGTCGACCAGGCCGGATCGAGCGGCGAATAGCTGAGCATGGCGAGCAGCCAGAACACGATCGCGAGCAGGCCGAGGATCAGCCCGACTTCATGCGCGAAGCGGGAACTGCCTGAACGATGCGGGGGACTGGCGGAGGGCGAAGA
>JAFECV010000194.1 GCA_018241985.1 Pseudomonadota bacterium
GTCGATGCGCGCAAGCCTGACGGTTGCACCGGTATCGACGCCAACCATCGTAAATCACCCTGCATTGGTGCGAAAATACCTTTTCGTCACAACGAGTAAGAACGGGAATCCGCGGCTTGCTGTGCCGGAATCACTTCGCCTTGCGACTCTTGGGCAGCGTCACCATCACGGGCTGGCCCGGCGTGGTGCAGCCGGCATCGCAGCAGCGCCCGGGCTGCCGGTTCTTCGTGATGGAGCGGTTCTCGTCGTGCAGCACGCCGCGCTCCAGCAGGCGCTCGACGAGTTCCACCTTCGACCCCAGGGGATAGTTGCGCCAGATCTCCTGCTTCATCGCCGCCGGCGAGCCGCCACCGTGCAGGCTGATCACCGAGTACCAGCTGCCCTGGTACGAGGCCGTGAGGTCCTCGATGAACCGGGCCGTCTGGATCCGCTTGTCGTAGGGGATGTCGGGGTTGGCCTGCAACACCTCGGACAGCTTGGCGGCGGTGGCCGGGTTGTGGTCCTCGTCCGGTCCCGGGAGCGCGACGATCAGCCCGCCCGAGACCTCGTGCGCGATGCGGTGCATGTCGTAGATCTGCGTGGCCAGCAGCAGCTTCCCGATGTTGCTGAAAACCGGGTCCGGCATGAACGATCCGCTGTATGGGTCTCTCGAAGCGTACACGCTGGCCGCGACACCGCAGGCGTAGAAGCCTTCGGTGATCTTGATCAGTTCCACCATCGGGTCGCGCAGGTTGCTCTTGGCGTCGGGGTCGAGGCCGTTCGCTTCGCACATCAGCGCGCCGGCGCCGATCAGCAGGTCGCCGAACCCGGCCCGGGCCGCGATGCAGCTGTGGCGGTGGTGCGTGGCGTAGCTGTAGGTCAGCACATGGCTGTGCTCCCACTCGCCCGCGTAGAACACCCGCTCCCACGGCACGAACACGCGATCGAACATCACCACCGCGGTGGACTGGCCGTACTTGCGCGAGAACGGCGCGTCGCCATGCTCCAGTTTTTCGCCAGGCCGGCCCGCCGGCCGCGCGACGATGGTGATGCCGGGCGCGTCCACGCGCACCGCGCAGCAGACGGCGAAGTCTTCGTCCTCGCGCCCCATGTTGCGGCTGGGCATGACGAGCAGTTCGTGCATGTAGGGCGCGCCGGTGACGATCGCCTTGGTGCCGCTGATGACGATGCCCTTGCCGTTCTTCTCGACGACATGGACGTAGCTATCCGGGTTGGCTTGCTGGTGCGGCTTCTTGCTGCGGTCGCCCTTCGCGTCCGTCATCGCGATGCCGAGCGATAGATCGGCATCCTGCATGTGCGCCAGGTAGGCGTCGAAGCGCGCGCGATGCTCCGTCGTGCCCCGGGCGTCGTCGATCCGGGCCACCGCCTGCGCGAGGCCGTTCAGCGCGTCGTGCGCGAGGTAGCGCTGCGCGCAGCCGGTCTCCTGGCACAGCACCCGCACCATCTCGAGCTTGTTCAGCAGGTCGCCGGCCGACCCGTTCACGTGGAGCATGCGGTTCACCACGCGGTGGCGGCTCGATTGCGTGGCCAGCGCGATCGGTTCGAGTTCCGGGCGCAGCGCTGCGTCGTAGGTGAAGGCCAACGCATTGACCCCCGGGCGAAACGCCGGTTCGTCGGCGACGCTGCCCACTTCGCGTCCGTCGACGAAGACCTTGGGCTTGTATTGGCGCAGCGATTCGCGGTAATCGCCGCCCGACATCAGATCGACTCGGGTGGCGGACGAAATTTCGTGCGGTGCATTCATCGCGGCCTCCGTTGAACGGACTGGGCATTATGTCGCGCGCAACCAACAAACCTGCTCAAAGCTCGTTGAACATGGGGCAAATTGACATAGATCAATAAGCGCCTGCAACGGTTCATGACGGGGATCAAACGGCACCTTCAGCGGTTAACATACCGCCCGCCGCCGGACCCGAACCCGTCAACAACAGAACCTACCCCCATGCAAGCCACAGAAACCTACAACGACCAGGTCGTGCGCCTGTTCCTGCTCGCTTCGGCCGTGTGGGGAATCATCGGCATGCTGGTCGGCATGTACATTGCCGCGGAGCTGGCCTGGCCGGCCCTGAACTTCGACATCCCGTTCATCACCTTCAGCAAGCTGCGCCCGGACCACACCTTCGGCGTGATCTTCGGGTTCGGCGGCTCGGCGCTGATGGGCACCTGCTACTACAGCGCGCAACGCACCGGGCACACGCGCCTGGCCTGGGGCGGGCTGGCCAACTTCACGTTCTGGGGCTGGCAGATCATCTGCGTGCTGGCGATGGTCTCGATGCCGCTGGGCCTCACCAAGAGCAAGGAGTACGCCGAACCCGAGTGGTGGATCGACATCTTCACCGCGATCGTCTGGGTCAGCTTCGGCGCGGTGTTCTTCGCCACGCTGGCGCGGCGGCGCATCCGCCACATCTACGTTTCGAACTGGTACTACGGCGCGTTCATCATCGCCGTCGGGCTGCTGCACATCGTCAACAACCTCTGCCTTCCGGTGTCGATGACCAAGTCGTACCCGATCTACTCGGGCGCGGTCGATGCGATGGTGCAGTGGTGGTACGGCCATAACGCGGTGGCGTTCTTCCTCACCGCGGGCTTCCTCGGGATGATGTACTACTTCGTGCCGCGCCAGGCGAAGCAGCCGCTGTGGAGCTATCGCTTCTCGATCGTCAATTTCTGGGCGCTGATCTCGATCTACATGTGGGCCGGCTCGCACCATCTGATGTACACGGCGCTGCCGGACTGGGTGCAATCGGTCGGCATGGCGTTCTCGCTGGTGCTGCTGATGCCGAGCTGGGGTTCGGCAGCGAACGGCCTGCTCACGTTCAACGGCTCGTGGCACCGGCTCAAAGAAGACCCCGCCGCCAAGTTCATGGTGCTGGCGCTGGTGTTCTACGCCGCGGCCACGTTCGAGGGCTCGATGATGGCGATCAAGACCGTCAACTCCCTGTCGCACTACACCGACTGGACCATCGCCCATGTGCATTCGGGTTCGCTCGGCTGGGTTGCGATGATCACGATCGGCTCGCTCTACGCGATGGCGCCGCGCGCGCTCGGCCGCCCGATGTATTCGCACAAGGGCATGGAGCTCCATTTCTGGCTGCACTTGTCGGGCACGTTGATCTACGTGATCGCCATGTGGACCGCCGGCGTCACCGAAGGAATGATGTGGCGCGCGACCAACCCCGACGGCGGGCTGACCTACTCCTTCATCGACAGCCTGATCGCGATCAAGCCGCTGTACATGGCCCGCTGGTTCGGCGGCGTGCTGATCTGGCTCGGCATGTGGGTGATGGCCTGGAACCTCTGGTACACCGCTGCCGACGCGCGCAAGAAGATCATTTCGCCGATTCCGGTGCCAATCCCCGAACCGGTCGCGCATCAGATGCCGCCGCCACTGCCGACCGCAGCAGCTTGAGGAGCGCACCATGGCATACCGTCACTTCGAATTCATTGAAAAACACGTCTGGACGCTGGGCATCCTGACGGCGATCATGGTGTCGCTCGGCGGCCTGGCCGAGATCACGCCGCTGTTCATGGAAGCGAACAAGGTGCAACCGGCCGAGGGCGTGAAGCCGTACTCGCCGCTGCGCCTGGTCGGACGCGACGTCTATGTGCGCGAGGGCTGCTACCTGTGCCACTCGCAGATGATCCGCGCGCTGCGCTTCGAAACCCAGCGCTACGGTCACTATTCGACCGCGTCCGAGTCGGTCTACGACCGTCCGTTCCAGTGGGGCTCCAAGCGCACCGGCCCGGATCTGGCGCGCATCGGCGGCAAATACTCCGACGAGTGGCAACTCGTGCACCTGATGAATCCGCGCCAGGTCCAGCCGGAGTCGAACATGCCGGGCTACCCCTGGCTGGCCAAGGCAAGCATCGACGGCACGGACCTGCAGGCGCGCATGCGCGTGCTGCGCAAGCTGGGCGACCCTTACAGCGATGCCGACATTGCCGCCGCGCCCGAGGCGGTCAAGGGCAAGACCGAGATGGATGCGCTGATCGCGTACCTGCAGGGGCTGGGCATCGACAACGAGCCCCAGGTCAAGACAACGGCCAGCGAGGCTCCGGCAAGCGACGGAGGCGCACGATGAATCCAATCTGGGGACCGATTGCCGGCGCGTTCATCGTGCTGATGATGCTGGCGTTCATCTGCATCTGGATCTGGGCATGGCTGCCCTACCACCGGCGCAGCTTCGGCGAGCTGGCCCGCCTTCCCATGAACGATGACGATGGCGCGCCGGGCGTCACGATGGCCAACGGAGACCGCGCATGAGCAACTTCTGGTCGATGTGGGTGATGGTGCTGATCGTGTTCAACCTCGGCATCTCTTTCTTCCTGTTCCTGTGGGGGCCGCGCGCCAAGGTTCCCGTTCTTGCCGACGGCACCACCGGCCACGTCTGGGCGCACGGTGTGCTGCGCGAAGGCCTGCGCCGTCTGCCCACGTGGTGGATCGTGATTTCGTTCCTGATGTTCGTGGGTGCTTTCGGGTATCTGGTGCTGTATCCGGGATTCGGCAATTCCCCTGGCCGCCTCGGCTGGACCTCGCACCAGGAACTGGCGGACGACACGGCCGCCAACGATGTACGGCTGAACGCGGCGATGCAGCGTTTTGCGCAGATGCCGATCGAGACGCTCGCCGCCGATCGCGAAGCGCTGGCCATGGGCAAGGTGCTGTTCGGCGACAACTGCGCGGCCTGCCACGGCAGCGCTGCGCATGGCAATCAACTGCTGGGCGCGCCCAACCTCACCGACAACGACTGGCTCTATGGCGGCGACGGCCAGCAGATCCTGACCACCATCCTCGACGGTCGCCACGGCGTCATGCCGGCCTGGGGCCCGGCGTTTGGCGAACCCGGCGTGGAGAACCTCGCCAACTACGTGCTCAGCCTGTCCGGCGCGCCGCACGACGCGACCAAGGCGATCGCGGGCAAGGCGCTGT
>JAFECV010000195.1 GCA_018241985.1 Pseudomonadota bacterium
AACGCAGCATCGGACAGGGCGGTCAGCCCCTTGGCAACCAGGTTGAGCCAGCCAGCCAGAGCCGCATCTTGCGACGGAACATTCGCCACGTTGTGAGCGACGAGGTTCAGGCTGGCCTCCATGCTCCGCATATGTAGGGCCAGGTCGCTCATTGCTTAGCTGATAGATATTTAGCCAATGAATTATTAGTATATTAAGTGATTGGCATGTCGATCAAGTCGACCTCGAATGCGGACGACCGACACGCCAGCCCTGGAATCTCCTGGAAACGATCTCATGAAGACGAAGATCCGCCGCGCACCGCTGGCGCTCGCGCTCGCCCTGGTGCTCGGCGGCTGCATGGTCGGCCCGGACTACCAGCGCCCGCAGGTGCCGGTGCCCGCGCATTACAAGGAGTTGCCCGGCTGGACCACGGCTGCGCCGGCCGATGCCGCACCCAAGGGCGACTGGTGGACGGCCTTCGGCGATCCGCTGCTCGACGAGCTGGAGCCGCAGGTATCGGTCTCCAACCAGACCGTGCGCCAAAGCTATGCGAACTACCAGGAGGCGTTGGCCGAGGTGAAGATGGCCAGCAGCGCGCTGTTCCCGACCCTAGGCCTTGCCGGCTCCGCCTCCAGGCAGCGCGCCGCAAACAGCACTGCCGGCCCGGGCCAGAGCTTCACCCAGGTCGGCACCTCCGGCGCGCTCGAAGGCCAAGCCAGCTGGGCGCCGGACCTGTGGGGCGCCGTCCGCCGCGATGTCGAGGAAAACAAGGCAAACGCGCAGGCGAGCGCGGCGACGCTGGCTAACGCCACCTTGTCCGAGCAGACGGCCCTCGCCACCGCGGTCATCGAACTGCGCGTGACCGACGCCAATATCGACCTGCTGCAGAAGACGGTGGACGCGTACGAACACTCCCTGCACGTGGTGGCCAACCAGGGCCGGGCCGGCACCACGCCGCCGTCGGACGTGATCACCGCGCGCGTCCAGTTGGAGAACGCCCAGGCCAGCCTGATCGCGCTGGGCACCGCCCGCGCTCAGTACGCGCACGCAATCGCCGTGCTGGTCGGCAAGAACCCGGAAGAACTGGACATTCCGCACAGCGGCTCGCTACCCACCCTGCCGGCCGTGCCGGTCGGCGTGCCGTCGACCCTGCTGGAACGCCGACCCGACATCGCCGTCGCCGAACGCCGGATGGCGGCGCAGAACGCGGCCATCGGCGTTGCCGAAGCGGCGTATTACCCCAGCCTGTCGCTGGCAGCGGCAGACGGCTTCGCGCAGGCGCCGCTGGCCGGCCTGCTGCACGTCGCCAACCACGTCTGGTCGTTGGGCGCCGACATCGGCGAAACCCTGTTCGACGGCGGAAAGCGTCAAGCCGAAGTCGCCGCCGCCAAGGCGGCCTATGAAGCCGCCGTCGCCAATTACCGCGGCACCGTGCTGGCGGCGTTCCAGAACGTCGAGAACGACCTGTCCGGCCTGCGCATCGCGGCCCGGCAGGCCGAGGTGCAGGACGCCGCCGTGCGCGATGCCACCCGCGGCGCAGCGATCGCGCTCAACGAATACCAGGCCGGTACCGTCGACTACACGACCGTTGCCACCGCCCAGGCGACCCAGCTCGGCGACGAGCAAAACGCATTGAACGTGCGACGGCAGCGGCTGCTCGACACCGTGTCGCTGATTGGCGACCTGGGCGGCGGCTGGTCGGCCGACGCCCTTGACGCAGCGTCGCAGATGGCCGCCCGGCGTTGAATGCCCGGCGGTTGCCCCCGGTCCGTGCGACATGCGGCCGGTCGGCGCATGGCGTCGGGAGGATTCCACGTCAGCAGGCGTGAGATAGACTGCCCGGCAACAGCAACAGATGCAGCTTGCACTCGATCGTCTGACGGCGCATGGTCCGCCGCGCAGTGATCGCCACCGACCCGAAGGTGGACGCTGATCGAAAGGAGCCTTGCCGTGATGGATCTCGACGTCAACCGCCTCGCCAACGTGTTCGCCCACAACTGGTGGGTCGTGCTGCTGCGCGGCCTGGTCGCGATCGCGTTCGGCATCATGGTCTGGGTGCTGCCGGGCGTCTCGCTCGCGGCGCTGATCCTGCTGTTCGGCGCGTACGCGCTGGTGGACGGCATCCTCGGCGTCTGGACGGCCGTGTCGGGGCGCCGAGAGCACCCCGACTGGTGGGTGCTGCTGCTGTGGGGCCTGCTCGGCATCGGCGCCGGCATCATGACCTTCTTCGCGCCCGGCCTGACCGCGCTGGCGCTGCTGTTCTACATCGCCGTCTGGGCGGTCGCGACCGGCGTGCTGCAGATCGTCGCCGCGGTCCGGCTGCGCAAGGAAATCCAGGGCGAATGGCTGCTGGTGCTGGGCGGGCTGATCTCGGTGCTGTTCGGCGTGCTGCTGATGGTGCATCCGCTCGCCGGCGCGCTGGCCGTGCTGTGGCTGATCGCCGCCTACGCGATCGTGTTCGGCGTGCTGACCGTGATCCTGTCGTTTCGCGTGCGCAGCTTCGGCCGGCGGCTCGGCAGCCGCTGAACGGCGCCGGACGTTCACGACTATCATCGACTGACCCGACCCGCGGCCCGCGCGAACCCCTGCGGTGCGACTGCGCAGCGCCGCGAATCCCATGTCCAAACTCCGCGTCCAGAGCTTTTCGATTTCCATCGACGGATTCGGCGCCGGCCCGGATCAGGATCTGCAGAACCCGCTGGGTGTGAACGGCCCGGAGTTGATGGAGTGGTTCTTCCACAGCCGCGTCTGGCGCAGCATGCACGGGCAGGACGGCGGCGAGACCGGCATCGACAACGCGGCGGCTGCGAAAGGCTTCGACAACATCGGCGCCTGGATCCTCGGGCGCAACATGTTCGGCCCGGTGCGCGGCCCCTGGCGCGACGAGAGCTGGCGCGGCTGGTGGGGCGAGGAGCCGCCGTACCACGTGCCGGTGTTCGTGCTGACGCACCATGCGCGCGCGCCGCTGCGCATGGCCGGCGGCACCGAGTTCCGCTTCGTCACCGACGGCATCCACTCGGCATTGACCCAGGCCCGCGCCGCGGCCGGCGGCCGCGACGTGCGGCTCGGCGGCGGCGTGGCCACGGTGCGGGAGTTCCTGCGCGCGCGGCTCATCGACGAGATGCACCTCGCGATCCGGCCCGTGCTGCTGGGCCGCGGCGAGCATCTGCTGCAGGGCATCGACCTGCGCGCGCTGGGCTACGAATGCGTGCAGCAGGCCGCGGGCGAGCGCGCGACCCACGTGTTCATCGTCAAGCGCGGCTGATTGCAGCGGCGACTGCACCCAGGCGGCGCCAATAGATCAAAGGGTCGCGGAGCAGACCATGCCAGCGGCCGCCGCGGGTCCGGCTCCGCCGGCCCGCTGGCGGCGCCCCCTTGAGGAGGGGTTGGCGAAGCGACACGAAGTGCGCGCAGCCTGGGGGTGGTTCAACTCCCGGCGACCTTCATCCGGTTCACCAGCACCGAGCCGACCGTCTTCGCGCCGTGGTTGTAGGCGTCGGCGCCGATCGCCTCGATGCCGAGCAGCATGTCCCGCAGGTTGCCGGCGATCGTGATCTCTTCCACCGGGTACGCGATGCGCCCGTTCTCGACCCAGAAGCCGCTCGCGCCGCGCGAATAGTCGCCGGTCACGTAGTTCACGCCCTGGCCCATCAGCTCGATCACGAACAGCCCGGTGCCGAGCTTCTGCAGCATCGCGTCCAGGTCGTCGCCGGGCGCGGTCAGGCGCGAGGTCATCGTCAGGTTGTGCGAGCCGCCGGCGTTGCCGGTCGTCTTCATGCCGAGCTTGCGCGCCGAATAGGTGCTCAGAAAATATCCTTCGAGCCGGCCCGCGTCGACCACGCGGCGCGCCTGCACCCGCACCCCCTCGTCGTCGAACGGCGAGCTGCCCTTGCCGCGCGGCACGAACGGGTCTTCCAGCACATCCACGTGCGGAGCCAGCACCGGCTTGCCGAGAGAATCGAGCAGGAAGCTGCTGCGCCGGTACAGCGCGCCGCCGCTCACCGCCTGCACCAGCGCGCCGAGCAGCCCGGCGGCCAGCGGCGACTCGAACAGCACCGGGCATTCGGTGGTCGCGATCTTGCGCGACTTCAGCCGACTCAGGGCGCGCTCGGCGGCGTAGCGGCCGACCGCCTCCGGCGACGCAAGGTCATCGGGCGCGCGCATCGAGCTGTACCAGGCGTCGCGCTGCATGTCCTGCTTCGCGCCGGGCAGCGACGCGATCGGCGCGACCGAGATGCTGTGGCGCGAGCTCGCGTAGCCACCGCGAAAGCCGTGCGTGTGCGCGCTGAAGAACTGCGACTGCTGCGCCGACACGCTCGCGCCCTCGCTGTTCGTGATGCGCGGGTCGGTCGCGAGCGCCGCGGCTTCGCAGCGCAGCGCTAGCGCCGCGGCCTGCTCGCTGTTCAAAGCCCAGGGGTGGAACAGGTCGAGCTGGGGCTGATCGGTAGCGATGTCCTCGGCGTCCGGCAGGCCGGCGGCCGGGTCCTCGGCGGTGAAGCGGGCGATGTCGTACGCGGCCTGCACGGTCTGCTCGATCGCGGCCTCGGAGAAGTCCGATGTGCTGGCGTTGCCGCGGCGCTGGCCGACGTAGACCGTCACGCCCAGCGACTTGTCGCGGTTGCGCTCGACGTTCTCGAGCTCGCCCTTGCGCACCGACACCGTGAGGCCGCAGCCCTCGGAGACTTCAGCGCCGGCGTCGCTCGCGCCGAGCCGTTTCGCGTGGGCCAGCGCGCGGTCGACCAGATCTTCGAAATGGGCACGGCTGTAGCTGAAGCCGCTGGCGGCCGCGTCGCTCGAGCCGGAAGTGGATGCTTTGGTGGATGCTTTCATGTCGAAAGCTATGATACTGGGGCAGCCAATGAGACACAGGCGGCGCCCGATTCGCGCCGCCCCGCCGCTCCGCCCCACGCCACTCCCGACCATGTCACGCAAACCAACGAGA
>JAFECV010000196.1 GCA_018241985.1 Pseudomonadota bacterium
CGCAGCTCAAGGTGTTCAACACGCGCCTGTACCGGGAGCGGCTGGCCGAGCTGCAGCAGCTGCTGGTCGATGCCCAGGCGCGCGGCTGGGCCTACCTCGGCGGCGAGCGCTTCGGCCCGCTCGACCCGTATGCGCTGACCTTGGCGCGCTGGGGCACCATCGCCGGCATCGCTCCGGACGAGCATCCGGTGCTGTGGGCGTTCGTGGAGCGGCTTGCGGCCGAGCCCGCGGTCGCGCGCGCGATCGAGCAGGAACGGCTGCAGCTCAACCTGTATTCGCCTCGCTGAGCGCGGGGGCGGGAGCGAGGGCGGCGGTGGTCGCGAGCGCCGGAAAGCGCACGCAGAACCGCGTGCCCGGCGGCTGCTGGAAGGGCCGCGCGTCCTGCACGCTGACGCTGGCACCATGCTGGCGCGCGATCTCCATCACGATCGGCAGCCCCAGGCCGGAGCCGTCCGCCTCGTTGCCGAGCACGCGGTAGAACGGCTCGAACACCAGTTCGCGATCGGCCTCGGCAATCCCCGGGCCGCTGTCCTCCACCTCCAGCAGCACCTCGTTCGCGAGACCCGCGCGCACCCGGGCCGTGATCACGCCCGGTCGCCCCGGCTGCGACGGGGTGTAATTGATCGCGTTGTCGAGCAGGTTGCGGATCAGCTCGCGCAGCAGCGTCGCGTTGCCGAGCAGGCTCACGCCGCGCGTGCCCGGCTCGGCGCCCTCGTAGCCGAGGTCCAGCGCGCGATCCATCGCGCGCGGCAGCACCTCGTGCACCACGTCGATCGTGAGAAGCGCCAGGTCGCAGGGCTGGTGCGCCGGCAGCCCGGCACGGCCTTCCGCGCGCGCCAGCGCGAGCAGCTGGTTCACCGTGTGCGTCGCGCGCATGGTGGAGCGGCCGATCTGCTGCAGCGAACGCTTGAGCTCGTCGGTGTTCGCGCCCTCGCGCTGCGCCAGGTCCGCCTGCATGCGCAGGCCGGCGAGCGGCGTCTTGAGCTGGTGCGCGGCGTCGGCCAGGAAGCGCTTTTGCGTGCGGATCGAATCGGCGAGCTTGCCCAGCAGCAGGTTCAGCGCCAGCACCATCGACGAGACCTCCAGCGGCACGGTGGCGGCGTCGATCGGGCTCAGGTCGTCCGGGCGGCGCTCGCGGATCCGATCCTCGACCACCGACAGCGGCTTGATGCCGCGCGCCAGCGCGACCCACAGCAGCAGGATCGCCAGCGGCACCAGCGCGAACAGCGGCAGCAGCACGCCCGAGACGATGTCGCGCGCGAGCCGCGTCTGGCGCGCGCGAGTCTCGGCCAGTTGCACCAGCAGCAGCCCGGCGCGCGGCGGGTCGGATGCGCTGGGCGTGCCCAGTGTGGCGAGCGGGCCCGTCGGCGCGGCCAGCGCGTTCGGCTCGGCGGTGCCGACGTCGGCGCCGCTGGTCTCGAGCGCCATGCGCTGGTCGCCGGCCGCTGCGCCGGCTGCTGCGCTGCGTCCGGGCACGACCCACAGGTCCGCCACGCGCACGCTGCGGCCGTGCAATTCGGCGTCGCGCAGGTAGACCACGCCCGGCGTCGGCGATTGCTCCAGCTGCGGCGGCGGCAGCGCGGCGTCGCCGGCCAGCAGCCGGCCCTGCGCGTCCTGCACGCGGTACCAGGCCCTGTCGTCCTGGCCATGGCGCAACTCGTCGATCAGCGCCGCGGTTCGCGCGAGCGCATCGCGGTCGTCGCTCGCCGCCTCGCGCGCGAGCAGCCGCGCCGCGCTCGACAGCGCTCGGTCGTACGGCGCGTTCGCGATGCCGCGCGCGACCAGCCAGGTGATGCCGATGCTGAGCGCCACCACGATCAGCGCCGGCACCACCAGCGAGTCGAGGATCTCGCCGAACAGCGAGTTCTGCGCGCGCTGAAAGAGCTTCACTTCACGATGCCTGCGAAGGGATCTTCTCCAGGCAGTAGCCCAGCCCGCGCACGGTCGCGATGCGCACCGGGCCGCGCTCGATCTTCTTGCGCAGCCGGTGGATGTAGACCTCGATCGCGTTGTTGCTGACTTCTTCGCCCCATTCGCACAGGCGCTCGACCAGCTGGTCCTTGCTGACGAGCCGGCCGGCGCGCTGCAGCAGCACCTCCAAGAGGCCGAGCTCGCGTGCGGAGAGTTCGACCATCCGGCCGTCCAGCGTCGCGACGCGGCCGGCCTGGTCGTACACCAGCGGGCCGTGCCGGATCAGGCTGCTGGTCGCGCCGGCGCCGCGGCGCACCAGCGCGCGCACCCGCGCTTCGAGCTCCTGCAGCGAGAACGGCTTGGCCATGTAGTCGTCGGCGCCGGCGTCCAGGCCCTTCACCCGTTCCTCCACGCTGTCGGCGGCGGTCAGGATCAGCACCGGCAGCGACGAGCCGCGCGCGCGCAGCTTCTTGAGCACCTCGAGGCCGTGCAGGCGCGGCAGGCCGAGGTCGAGGATCAGCAGGTCGAACTCATGGTTGGTCATCAGCGCCGCGTCGGCTTCCGAGCCGCTGGCCACATGGTCGACCGCGGCGCCGGACGCGCGCAGCGTGCGCAGCAGGCCGTCGGCCAGCACCTGATCGTCTTCGGCAATCAGAATCCGCATGCATGTCTCCTGTCCGCGGTTTGCCGCCTGCGGCGCTGCGTGTGCAGGTCATTCTAGGGCCGCGGCGGGCGGCCGGCGGCGTAGATTTCGAGCCCTATCGTCGCCACTGTCGCGACCTCCGCGCCGACCTCGGCGCGAAACTCCGCCTCGGCCTGCGTCACGGCGTCCCGGAATGCCTGCAGCCAGGCCAGGCCCGCCGCGGTGAACCGGATGCGCCGCGCGCGCGCGTCCAGCGCATCGGCTTCGCGCGTGACCAGCCCCCAGGCCTCGCACTGGTCCACCAGCTGGCCCATCGCCTGCTTGCTCATGCCGGCCGAATCCGCCAGCTCGGTGAGGCGCGAGCCATTCAGCGCCAGGTGACGCGTGATGTGGATGTGCGCCGCGCTGACCTGGCCTCGCGCCGCGAGGTTGGACAGCGCGAGCGGCACCTCGATGTCGTGCGCCATCAGCTCGAGCACCCGCTCGTCGAAGCGGCGCATCGCGTGGCCGAGCAGCCGGCCCAGATGGGTCTGGCGCCAGGCGTCGGAGTCGTCGGCGGCAGGCGGCGCATCGGCGCCGCGCTGCGCGACCAGCGGGGGCTCCGGGTCGCCGGTCGGAGGGAGTTCCAAGCCCATGCGCAGATGGTAAAGCAAACTGACCAAAAATCAGGTTTACTTCCGCCAATAACGCCGGATAGACTACTGTTCAAGCATCCAGGCTGGCTATAAAAGCAGAGATGCGATCCACAACCCGATGACTTTCAAGGAGTGAGCTATGGATGCAGCAGTGAAGGGTCTGGCGCCCGGCAGCGAGAAGGCGAAGGCGTTGCAGGCCGCGCTGGCGCAGATCGAGAAGCAGTTCGGCAAGGGCACGATCATGCGGCTCGGCGAGGGCGAGGTGATCGAGGACATCCAGGTCGTCTCCACCGGCTCGCTCGGGCTCGACATCGCCCTGGGCGTCGGCGGCCTGCCGCGCGGCCGGGTGATCGAGATCTACGGGCCGGAGTCGTCGGGCAAGACCACGCTCACGCTGCAGGTGATCGCCGAGATGCAAAAGCTCGCCGGCACCTGCGCCTTCGTCGACGCCGAGCACGCGCTCGACATCCAGTACGCGCAAAAGCTCGGCGTGAACCTGCAGGAGCTGCTGATCAGCCAGCCCGACACCGGCGAGCAGGCGCTGGAGATCGTCGACAGCCTGGTGCGCTCCGGCGCGGTCGACCTGATCGTGGTCGACTCGGTCGCCGCGCTCACGCCGAAGGCCGAGCTCGAAGGCGAGATGGGCGACAGCCTGCCCGGCCTGCAGGCGCGACTGATGAGCCAGGCGCTGCGCAAGCTCACCGCGACGATCAAGAAGACCAACTGCATGGTGATCTTCATCAACCAGATCCGCATGAAGATCGGCGTGATGTTCGGCAGCCCCGAGACCACCACCGGCGGCAACGCGCTGAAGTTCTACGCGTCGGTGCGCATCGACATCCGCCGCATCGGCACGATCAAGAAGGGCGAGGAGGCGATCGGCAACGAAACCCGGGTCAAGGTGGTGAAGAACAAGGTCAGCCCGCCGTTCAAGACCGCCGAGTTCGACATCCTGTTCGGCGAGGGCATCTCGCGCGAGGGCGAGGTGATCGACATGGGCGTGACCGCGCGCATCATCGACAAGAGCGGCGCCTGGTACGCGTACAACGGCGAGAAGATCGGCCAGGGCCGCGACAACGCGCGCGAGTTCCTGCGCGAGAACCCGGATCTCGCGCGGGAGATCGAAAACAAGGTGCGCGAGTCGCTGGGCATCACCCAGCGACCGGCGGCGGCGCCGGCCGACGCGGTCGAGGCGTGAGTTCCATGCGCAATTTTCAACAGAAATCGACCTCTAGCGCCCGTGTATTCTTCGTATGTAGCTATTGATTAAATAGCAATCATGGCATCCGCTCCGCCGACGCTGAAGGGCCGCGCGCTGCGCCTGCTGGCGCGGCGCGAGCACTCGCGCGCCGAGCTCGAGCGCAAGCTCCAGCCGCACGAGGACGAGCCCGGCGCGCTGGCGCGCGCGCTCGACGAACTCGAGGCGCGTGGCTTCATCGACGAGGGGCGCGTCGTGCAGTCGGTATTGCACCAGCGCGCCGCGCGCCTGGGCGCGGCCCGGCTGCGCCAGGAGCTTCAGGCGAAGGGCATAGCCGCCGAGGCGATCGCCGACGCGGTGGCCGGCCTGCAGGGTTCCGAGCTGGAGCGCGCAGCGGCGCTGTGGCAGCGCCGCTTCGGCGCGCCGCCAGTGGACGCCGGCGAGCGTGCCCGGCAGATGCGCTTCCTGCTCGCGCGCGGCTTCTCGGCGGACACCGCCGCGCGGGTGCTGCGCAGCAGCGCGGGACGGGCC
>JAFECV010000197.1 GCA_018241985.1 Pseudomonadota bacterium
AGGGCGTACCACGCGGCATCGGCCTGCGCAGCCTTCAGGATGCCGCCGCTGAGGTAGGCGCCGAGCCCGAAGAACAGGGCATGTCCCAAAGGCAGGAAGCCCAGTCGCCCCCAGCACAGCGCGACGCCCTGCGCGGCGACCCCGTACAGCAGGAACAGCCCGATCTGATAGGCCAGGAATTCACCGCCCACGAACGGCAGGAGCCCCAGCGCCGCCGCCAGGAGCACCGGCCCCGACCAGGACCGCATTCCGCCCAGCCGCATGGTGATTGTGGAAGCTGGGAGTGAACTAGCGACGGCCATGGAGCCCCTGCGGTCGCAGCCAGAGGAAGAGGATGGAGAGAACGAGCACCGCCGCATAGCCAGCGGTCTGGTCGACGAAGCCGGAGATGCCTGCCTGTGTCCCGCCGATCATCCCGATGCCGCTGGCGAGCCCTGCCAGCGAGCCCAGCCCGCCGACCACCAGCACGAAGAATGCGCTCAGCAGGTAGTCGACGCCCATCGCCGGCTCCACGCGAATGATCGGGGCGAGCAATACGCCGGCCAAGCCCGCCAGCACGACGCCGATGACGAAAGCCCGCGTTGCCAGCTTGCCGGTGTCGATGCCGAGCGTCCGTGCCAGCGTGGGATTGCCCGTCATCGCGCGCACTTTCAGCCCGGCATTGCTGCGGCGGTACCACAGCACGAGCGCCACCATGAGCGCCATCGTCAACGCCATCAGGAAGAGCCGGTAGGCCGGGTACGACGTGCCGAGGAACGCGATCGGCGCTGCTGCGCTGCTTTCGACGTTCTGGTAGCCCTTGCCGAAGAGGGCTTCCACCAGCTTGCGCAGCAGGATCGACAACCCCCAGGTCGCCAGCAACGTGTCGAAAGGGCGTGCGTACAGGGGGCGGATCAGCCATCGCTCGACCACCCACCCGAGCACGCCGCAGAGTGCGATGGCGAGCGGAACGGCGGCCACGAGCGGCAGTCCCAGCTTCTGCACCACGACCACGGCGTAGGCTCCCAGCATGATGAATTCGCCGTGCGCCATGTTCATGACGCCCAGCAGCCCGAACACGATGGCCAGGCCCAGCGTCGTCAAGGTGAGCGTGCAAAGGGCATAGACCAGGTTCAGCCCATTGAGTGCGATGCCGCTGTCCATCGCCGGTTGCTCCAGCTCAAACCTTGCAGGTCTGACCCGAGGAGACGTGCTGGAAGGTCTTCACGACCTTGAAGCCGGAGCCGGTTGCCTCGGCGACATAGATGTTCTGGTCCACCTGGCGGGAATGCATGGTGACCACGCCGCGCGGTCCCTCATAGCTCGCACCTTCCGACGCGCGAGCCATGGCCGCGACTTTCAGGCTGCCGGCTTTCTTCGCAATCGAGTTGAGCAGCAGGAAGCCTTCGAATACCGACTCGGCCAAGGTGTTCAATGCCGGGGCCTGCGGCCCGAAGCGCTTGAAGTAAGCCTCGGAGAACGCCTTGGCAGCCGGCGTATCGATGTTGGCGAAGTAGCCGGCACTGGAGTAGAGGTTCTTCGCGTTCTGCAAGCCGATACCTGCCAGCGTGTTCTCTTCGATCAGGGAGCCGATGCGCACCACCTTGTCCGCGAGCCCGAAACCGGCGAACGCGCGATTGAAGGTGACCGAGGAGCCGCCGACCAGCGAGACCACGACGGCCTGCGCACCGCTGTCCCGGATGCGCGCCAGGCTCGAGTCGAAGTTGTCGACCGAAAACGGCTGGTATTCATCTCCCACGACGGTACCGCCGGCCTTTGTGATGTAGCCCTTGGCCGCCGCATTGGTGTTGCGGCCCCAGATGTAGTCGTTTCCGATCAGGTACCACTTCAAGGCCTTGCGCTCGGTCATCAGCCAGGGCAGGGGTTGTGCGAGTTGCTGAGGTGGCGTCTCGCCCGTGAAGAAGGTGCCGGGGGTGCAATCACCGCCTTCGTAGACGGGCGTGTAGATGTACGGAATCTGGCCCCTGAACAAACCCTCCAGCGCGCCGCGAACGGCGCTGTCGTGCATGCCGATGACTACCTCGGCGCCTTCGCCTTTCCACAGTTTGAGCGCGGCCTGCCCGGCTTCGGCCGGCGCCAGTCCGCCGTCGCCGATCATCAGTTCCACCTTGCGCCCGAGGATGCCGCCGCGGGCGTTGAGTTGCTCCACCGCCAGTTCGGCGCAGGCCTTGGCGGATGGTCCGAACAAGCCGGCGGGGCCGGTGAGCGGCAGCATCGCCGCGACCTTGAGCGGGCTCGCGGCCCAGGCCGCAGTCATCGATTGCATGGTGCCGGCGAGAGCCCATGCGGCACTGGAGACGAACGTTCTGCGCTTCATATGGATTTCCTCGGGCTGTGGTGGGGTTGCGAATAGGGAAGGTTCAGAGCGGAGCGAGCGTGGGTGTCGGGAGAATGCGTTCGATGGCGGCCGCAATCGACAGCAGCCGGCGATCGGAGTGGGCGGGCCCGTCGAGCGCCAAGCCCACGGGTAGGCCATCCGGTGCCAGGCCCGCCGGCAGCGTCAAGCCCGGGATCCCGGCGTTGCTGCCGGGGTCCGTGTTGCGGATGAAGCTGGGGAACGAAGGTTGTTGCCGGCCGTTGAATTCGACCGTGTCTTGCGGCGAGACGGCGCGTGCGGTCAGCGGGGTCGTGGGGAATGCCAGTGCTTGTATCTGGCACGTCGCAAATGCCTTGGCATAAACCTGCTGCAACTGCTTGCGAGCCGCGAGCGCGCGGGCATAGGCCTCCTGCGGGATGCCCCCGCCTGCGAGAAGCGGCTGAAGCACGCCGGCGACATCCTCGTTGCCGATGCGCGCCACCAGCTCCGCCAGGCTGATGCCGCTCGCCGAGTCTCCGAGATACCGGGTCATTCCTTGAATGAATTCATAGAACGCGATGGGAAAACCCGCCGCCTCGTTGTGCGCGTTCAATTCCGGAAGCTCCACGTCCACCAGCACCACGCCGGCGTCGCGCAGGCGTTCGAGCGCTGCGTGCGCCACCGCGGACACCCCATCGTCGAGGTCCTGCCAAAAGTGCGCTCGCGGCAACCCCAGCCGCAGGCCCGCGAGCGATGCGGGCGCAATCGGTTCGGCATCACCCGTGAGGACGGTGTCCAACAATGCCAGGTCGTCCACGCAGCGCGCCATCGGGCCAGCGGTATCCCGGGTCGACGAGATCGGGGCGATGCCTTGTCCGGAAACCCGGCCGACGGTCGGGCGCAGGCCGGCGATACCGCACAGGGCGGCCGGAACGCGGACCGAGCCTCCGGTATCCGTTCCAATCGCTGCCGGCACCAGGCCAGCAGCCACCAGGACGCCGCAGCCGCCGCTGCTGCCGCCGGGAATGCGATCCGATGCCCATGGGTTGCGGGCAATGCCCGTGACCCGGTTGTGGTTCGTGATGCCGAACGCCAGTTCGTGCATGTTCGCCTTGCCGCTGATGAGAGCGCCGGCCGCGCGCAACCGCTCGGTCACGGTGGCGTCGCGCGCCGGTCTGTAGCCGAGCAAGGCCGTGGTGCCCGCCGACGTCGGCCAGCCGACGGCGTCGATGTTGTCCTTCAGCGCGACGGGGACGCCCAGCAGTGGAGCGGTCTCGCCGGCGGATCGGCGTTTGTCGGCGGCACGGGCCTGTGCGCGCAGGAGTTCAGGGTCGAAGCCGACATAGCCGCCGAGGCCGGCGTGAGCGGCCGTGCGGGAAATCAGGGTTTCCGCATACTCGGAACTGGAGATCTCGCGCCGGGACAGAGCACTTGCGAGCGCCGCAAGACTGGGGTGGTCGGGGGAGGGCAGGTTCATGCGCAGAGCTTAGGAAGCTCTGCTGCTCGCGGGCACTCTCAAGAATGAGGGGGGAATTACCCTGGACCGGTGCAATCCTGGTGCTTGCCATTGACACTGATTTGCGCCTGAACTAGCATTTTCGGATCATCAGGGCATGGTTCTTGCGCCGTGCCCTTCCGTTCCCGTCATTCGCCATAACTCCATGCTGATGCACCTGAACGGGAGCAAGGTCCGCGTGCTGTCGGACGTCCTGCAGCTTTTGGCTGGCGCCCGAGAGACCGATGACCTGCGCCAGGAGCTGGCAAAGCCGATTGCGCAACTGCTCGACGCGGATTACCTGTGTTCGCGCGACTGGGATCCGGCGTCCGGCAGGTATTCGATCTGCGCGGGATACAACGTCAGCGCGTCGCACGTTCAGGCCTACGATGCCTATTACCAGTTCCATGACCCGGTCACGCCCAGACTCAAGGCGCGGCGCAACCCAACGCGCGTGTCGGACGTCGTCCCGCAGAACGACCTGGTTCGTACCGAGTTCTTCAACGACTTCCTGTGTCGAAACGAGCTGTACTGGGGCGTCAACCTGTACGCCTATGCGGGCGCCGACTGCGTCGGGGATCTCGTGATCTTCCGTTCGAGACGGCGCAAGAATTTCGAAGAGCAGAGCTTGCGGATTCTGGGCCTCATTCAGCCGGCCTTTACGGCCGCGCTGGTGCGCTTGCGAGAAAAGAGGGCGCCGGAGGCTGTCCCTCTGCCGCTGCTCGATGCGGGACGGTCCGTACAACTGCTCGCGCAGCGTGGGCATCTCAGCCCGCGCGAGGCCGAGGTCGCGTTGCGGGTATCCCGCGGCGACGCGGACAAGGAAATTGCGCGCGACCTCGGGATCGAGTTCAGCACGGTGCGCTACTACCTGGCCAACGCGTTCCGAAAGCTGAACGTCGATGGCCGCAGCAGGCTCGGATTCGAGGTCAACCGCCTGATCTCCTGAGCCGGCCGGCTGCCCGGTTGCTACCAAAAAAATAGCGCCCCGCGCCCGATATACAAGGGCTCGAAGCGCTTTTCATTGAAGAAAATCCGTATCTACAGCGTATCGATGAAGCTGCGCAGCTTGTCGGAGCGGCTCGGGTGCTTCAACTTGCGCAGCGCCTTGGCCTCG
>JAFECV010000198.1 GCA_018241985.1 Pseudomonadota bacterium
GGAAGATCTGCATTCGCAGGTCGAGACGCTGCGCTCCTCGCTCGAGCCGGCCGACGAGCTGGGCCCGCTGGTCGGCCGCTCCAAGGCGTTCGCCGGCGCGGTGGACCTGCTGCGCAAGGCCGCCGCGACCCAGGTGACGGTGCTGCTGACCGGCGAGACCGGCGTCGGCAAGGAGCGCTTCGCGCGCGCGCTGCACGCGATGAGCGCGCGCGCGGACAAGCCCTTCGTCGCGGTCAACTGCGCCGCGCTGCCGGGCGAGCTGATCGAAAGCGAACTGTTCGGCGCCGAGAAGGGTGCCTACACCGGTGCCGGCGCTGCGCGCCCCGGCCGCTTCGAGCGCGCCAACGGCGGCACGCTGATGCTCGACGAGCTGGGCGAGCTGCCGCTGCCCGCGCAGGCCAAGCTGCTGCGCGTGCTGCAGCACGGCGAGATCGAACGCCTCGGCGCGACGCAGGCGCGCAAGGTGGACGTCCGGGTGGTCGCGGCCACCAACGTCGATCTGGAGAGCGCGGTCGCCGCCGGCCGCTTCCGGCGCGACCTGCTGTACCGGCTCAACGTCTACCCGATCCGCATTCCGCCGCTGCGCGAACGCGTCGACGACATCGAGCAGCTGGCGCTGCACCTGCTGCAGCGCTTTTGCGCGCTGCACGGCAAGCGCGTCACCGGGTTCACCGACCGCGCGCTCGACGCGATGCGCCGCTATCCCTGGCCGGGCAACGTGCGCGAGCTGGAGAACCTGATCGAGCGCGGCGTGATCCTCGCCAGTGCCGGCGAGCCGGTGGACCTGGACGCCCTCTTCCCGACCCTGCCGACGCCGGCGCCGGTCACCGTGAACGCTTCCGGCGAGCTCGAGCGCCTTCCCGGCGGCGACTGCGGCAGCTTGTACGACGACTTCCAGCGCCGGCAGCTCAGCCTGGAGGCGCTGGAAGACGCGCTGATCAACGAAGCGGTGGGCCGCGCCGACGGGAACCTGTCGGCAGCGGCCCGCGCGCTCGGCCTGACCCGGCCGCAGCTGAGCTACCGGTTGCAGCGTCTGCGCACGCGCGCGCGGCAGTAGACCCGTTCGCCATGGCCAAGCGACCCTTTCTTTCCGTGGTGCCGGCCGGCCGGGACGACGAACCCGGAGACGTGCGGGACGGCGCGGGCCGCACGCTGATCGAGCGCGCCTATGCCCAGCTGCGCGACGACATCATGAGCTGCCAGCTCGCGCCCGACGAAAAGCTGCGCGTTGAGCATCTGAAGGCGCGCTACGGCGTCAGCGCCGGCACCTTGCGCGAGGCGATCACCCGTCTCGTGAGCGACGCGCTGGTCGTGACCGAAGGCCAGCGCGGCTTTCACGTGGCGCCGATCGCGGTCGACGACCTGATGGACCTGACGCGCCTGCGCGTGCACATCGAGATCGACGCACTGCGCCAGTCGATGCGCGAGGGCGGCACGGTCTGGCGCGAGCAGTTGCACGCCGCGTACGCCGAGCTGTCGAAGTGGGAGCAGCCGCTGCGCCCGGACCACGCCAAGTCATGGGAGCGGCTCAACAGCGCGTTTCACGCAGCGCTGCTGGCCGGCCACGACTCGCCGTGGACGCTGCGCCTGCTGCGCACGCTGGCGCGCCATGGCGAGCGCTACCGCCGCTACGCGATCAACCTGCCCGCCAACCGCCGCGACGTGCATGCCGAGCATCGCGAAATCTACGAGAGCACGATCGCCGGCAACGAACTGCGCGCATCGCTGGCGCTGGAATCGCACATCCGCCTCACGGCCGAACTGGTGGCGCAGGCGCTGAGCGAAAGACAACCGGCCTGATCGTCGGCGCCGAGAAACCGGCGCCGACGCTCCATTCCACAGACGGTTCAGCGATTGCTCAGATTCAACCCCCAGCGCGCCAGCGCCGCGTCGTCGCTGACGCGTGCGTCGACCCAGTGCGCGCCCTCGGGCGTGGTTTCCTTCTTCCAGAACGGCGCCTGGGTCTTGAGGTAGTCCATCAGGAATTCGCAGGCCTGGAAGCCCTGGCCGCGGTGCTTTGACGTGACGGCGACCAGCACGATCTGGTCGAGCGGCTCGAGCCGGCCGATGCGATGGATCACCCGCGCGCCCAGGATGTCGAAGCGCCGCCCGGCCTCGTCGATCATCGCCTCGATCGCGCGCTCGGTCATGCCCGGGTAATGCTCGAGTTCGATGGCGCTGACCGACCCCGCGGCCTGCGCGCCATTGCGGTCGCGCACCGTGCCGACGAAAGCGCAGACCGCACCGACCCGGCCGTCGCCGGCGCGCAGCGCAGCCACCTCGCGCGCGAGGTCGAAGTCCTCGCGCTGAATCACGGCGCGAGCGCCGTGCGAAGAGCCAAGCTGTGCCATCGCCGCATTGTCTCATCCGCCTCATAGCCATGGCGCACGGTTCACAATCGTCATTGGCACGAACCCGGTCCGGAAAATCGACGCGGCACCACGCAGCGCCCGATGCCGCCGACCGACCGCAGACAACACAGAACGAAAACCTCATGAAAATCCAGCACGATGCCTGCAGTGTCGACGGATCGGCGAGCACGGCCGGCGAACGCCCGCCCGTGCGCCGCGGGCTGGTGTTCACGATCATCGCGTGCGCGCTGCTGATGATGTCGATCGACTCGACGATCGTCGCGACCGCGCTGCAAGCGCTGCAGCAAGGCCTCGGCACGTCGATCAACTGGGCCGGATGGACCATCACCGCCTATTCGTTCGGCTTCGTGCTGATGCTGCCGATCAGCGGCAAGCTGAGCGAGCGCTACGGCCGGCGCCGGGTGTTCCTCGGCTCGGTCGTCGCGTTCACCGTGGCGTCGCTGCTCTGCGGTCTCGCCGACAACATCTTCGCGCTGATCGCGCTGCGCGCGCTGCAGGCGGCCGGCGGTGCCGGCTTCACGCCGTCGGCCACCGGCATCGTGGTCGAGCATTTCGGCGACGCGCGCGATCGCGCGGTCAGCCTGTTCGGCAGCATCTTTCCGATCGGCGCGATGATCGGGCCGATCTTCGGCGGCCTGTTCGTGTCGTACTGGACCTGGCGCGGCGTGTTCTTCGTCAACGTTCCGATCGGCATCGCGATCGTCCTGCTCGCGTGGCGCGCGATACCGCACGACCGGGTGCGGCCGCATCCGGTGGAGGCCAGCATGGACCTTTCCGGCATGGCGCTGCTCGGCATCGGCCTGCTCGCTGGCATGCTGGCGATCAGTTCGCTGGGCGAACGGGGCGGACGCGCAGCGCCCTTCGCATTCGTGCTGCTGGCCGTGGTCGCGATCGCCGCCGTGCGGATGTTCTTCCGCCACATCCGGCGCGCCGAGCACCCGTTCATCGCGCCGCGCCTGATCCGCGGTCCGGGTTTCGGCCCGGTCAACCTCGTCAACACGATCTACGGCGGGGTGACCAACGGCGTGGTGACGCTGATTCCGCTGTACGCGGCCAATCGCTATCACATCAACGCGCTCGACTCCGGCACGCTGCTGATCGCGCAGGCCGCGGCCGCGGCGCTGCTGTCGGTCTCGGCCGCGTTCGCGCTGCGCCGCACCGGGCACCGGCTACCCCTCTACGTCGGCAGCGGCGTGATCGCGGCGGGCCTGCTGCTGCTCGCGCTGGCGCCCGCCTTCGGTATGACGCCCTACGTCTGGCTGGCTGCTTCGGCATTCGTGGTCGGCGCCGGCCGCGGCGCGATCAACCCGGCCAGCCGGAACGCCGGGCTGCAATTGGCGCCGGAGCATTCATCGACCCTGGCCGCGCTGCGCACCGCGTCGTTGCAGATCGGGGCGATCACCACGGTGTCGATCGTCACCGCGGTGCTCGCGGGCGCCAAAGACCCCGGCGCCGTCCAGGCCTGGGTCTATGTCGCGGCCGCCCTGCTGCTGCTGGCCGCGCTGCCGCTGATCGCCCGCGTGCCGGAACACCGCGGCGCCTGGTAGTGCCGGAGCAGCGTCGGAAGGTGCGCCCGGGCGCGCGCACAGGCGGCCGAGTGGCCGATCCGCGCACGGCCCGGGCGGCCGGTGCTACGCTCGCCGTCTTTCAATCACTACAGAAGGAGACCGCCGATGCTCAAATTCAAGCACCTGCTGGCCGCCGGCCTTGCCGCGCTGCTCGCCACCGCTCCCGCCGCCTGGGCCGGCGCACGGCTGGACAAGATCATGGACGCCAAGCTGCTGCGCGTCGGCACGCCGGGCGACTACCGGCCGTTCGCGATCAAGGACGGCACCGGCTACGCCGGCCACGACGTCGACACGATCGAGGCGATGGCCAAGGTGCTGGGCGTGAAGATCGAATGGGTGCCGACGAGTTGGCCGCACCTGATGAAGGACCTGCAGGCGGACAAGTTCGACGTGGCGGTCGGCGGCATCACGCGCAACGTGGCGCGACTGCGCGTCGCGGCGATGTTGCCGGGCTACGCGCCGACATCCAAGGTGGCACTGGTACGCGCCGCCGACAAGGACAAGTACAAGAGCCTGCAGGACCTGGACCAGCCCGGCGTGCGCGTGATCAAGAACCCTGGCGGCACGAACGAGGCCTTCGTGCTCGAGCACCTGAAGGCCGCGCAGGTCAGCACCGACCCGAACAACGCCGAAATCCCGTCGCTGATCGCAGACGGCAAGGGCGACGTGATGATCACCGAAACCTACGAGGCGCTGCACTACGCAAAGGCCGACCCGCGGCTGGCCGCGCTCTTCATCGACAAGCCGCTCTCGCCGGTCAACTACGTCGGCTTCCTGATGCCGAACGACGATCCGGACTACCTGCGCGAGATGAACTTCGCCTGGGACCTGCTGGCCAAGCGCGGCACGCTGAAGGCGATCGACGAGAAGTGGTTGCAGTAAGCAGCAACCCGCGCCGCTTGCTCAGCCGCCCGTGACAGGCGGAAAGAAGGCGACCTCGGCGTCGCCCGGCAGC
>JAFECV010000199.1 GCA_018241985.1 Pseudomonadota bacterium
GAACACGCCGGCCTGTCGGCGTCGGCCTGCGACGGATGGTTGCGACACCTGTTGCAGCGGCCGCCGTCACTGCGACAGGTGTTGCGCGTACGAGCAGCGGCGTTTGCCGGTATGCGAGTCAGGTGCCGGCGCCCCCTGCAGCGCGAAAAGTAGAATCCCAGACTTATCCGAAGGTTTGACAGCGAAGGCAGACGATTCATGGCCGGCCACAGCAAATGGGCGAACATCCAGCACCGCAAGGGCAGGCAGGACGAGAAGCGCCAGCGCGTCTGGACGCGGGTGGTGCGCGAGATCATGGTCGCCGCGCGCACCGGCGGCGGCGATCCGGCGGCGAACCCGCGGCTGCGGCTCGCGATCGAGAAGGCGAAGGCCGCGAACATGCCGGCCGACACCGTGCGCCGCAACATCGACAAGGCGACCGGCAACCTCGAGGGCGTGAACTACGAGGAAATCCGCTACGAGGGCTACGGGATCGGCGGCGCGGCGATCATCGTCGACACGATGACCGACAACCGCGTGCGCACCGTGGCCGAGGTGCGCCACGTGTTCAGCAAGTACGGCGGCAACATGGGCTCGGAGGGCTCGGTCGCGTTCCAGTTCAGGAACGTAGGGCAACTCATCTTCGCGCCCGGCACCAGTGAAGAGAAGGTGATGGAAGTCGCGCTCGACGCCGGCGCCGAGGACGTGATCGCCGACGACGACGGCGCGATCGAGGTGCTGACCGCGCCGAACGACTTCGAGGCGGTCCGGCAGAAGCTGGAAGCGGCGGGCCTCGCGCCCGAGGTCGCCGAGGTCACGCTGCGCGCCGAGAACACGGTCGACCTGGAAGGCGAGGACGCCGAGCGCATGCAAAAGCTGATCGACGCGCTGGAAGACCTGGACGACACGCAGGAGGTCTACCACAACGCCAACCTCGGCGGCGACGCATGAAGGTGCTGGTGATCGGCAGCGGCGGGCGCGAGCATGCGCTGGCCTGGAAGCTCGCCGCCGCGGCCCGGGTGTCGCGGGTCTACGTCGCGCCGGGCAACGGCGGCACCGCGCTCGACGAGCGCTTCGAATCGGTGGCGATCACTGAGGTTGGGCTGCTTTGCGCCTGGGCGCAGCAGAACAAGATCGCGCTGACCGTGGTCGGCCCGGAGGCGCCGCTGGCGGCCGGCGTGGTCGACGCGTTCCGCGCGCATGGGCTGCGCATCTTCGGCCCGACCCGGGCCGCTGCGCAGCTCGAGAGCTCGAAGGCGTTCGCGAAGGACTTCATGCAGCGCCACGGCATCCCGACCGCCGAGTACCAGGTGTTCACCGACGCCCCCGCCGCGCACGGCTACGTCGACGCCAAGGGTGCGCCGATCGTCGTCAAGGCCGACGGCCTCGCGGCCGGCAAGGGCGTGGTGGTCGCGATGACCGCCGCCGAGGCGCATGCGGCGATCGACGCGATGCTGCCCGCCGAAGCCTCGCCCGCCACCGGCGACGCCGCGCCGCGCGTGGTGATCGAGGAGCATCTGCACGGCGAGGAGGCGAGCTTCATCGTGCTGTGCGACGGCAAGAACGTCGTGGCGCTGGCGACCTCGCAGGACCACAAGCGGCTGCTGGACGGCGACCGGGGCCCGAACACCGGCGGCATGGGCGCGTATTCGCCGGCGCCGGTCGTGACCGCCGAGATCCACGCCCGCGTCATGCGCGAGGTGATCCTGCCGACGCTGCGCGGCATGGAGCAGGACGGCATCCGCTACACCGGCTTCCTGTACGCCGGGCTGATGATCGCCCCGGACGGCCGGCCGCGCACGCTCGAATTCAACTGCCGGCTCGGCGACCCGGAAGCGCAGCCGATCCTGATGCGGCTCAAATCCGACCTGTTCGAGGTGCTGTGGGCCGCGACCGAGCCCGGGCTGCACGGCCAGCTCGACCGCGTCGACCTGCAGTGGGACCGGCGCACGGCCCTCGGCGTGGTGCTGGCGGCGCACGGCTATCCGGCCAATCCGCGCCGCGGCGACGCGATCACCGGCTTGCCGGCCGAGGCCGACGACGCGGTGGTGTTCCATGCCGGCACCGCGCTCGACGGCGGGGTGCTGCGCACCGCCGGCGGCCGGGTGCTGTGCGTGACGGTGCTGGCCGACAAGATTCGGCTGGCGCAGGAGCGCGCCTACGAACTGGTGCGCGCGATTTCGTTCGACGGCATGCAGTACCGCCGCGACATCGGCCACAGGGCCAGCGTATGACAACCGAACACCAAGCCGATTCGGCGTACGTGACCAGCGTGCGCCGCTACCTGCTCGCGTTGCAGCGCGAGATCACCACCGCGATCGCGGCGATCGACGGCACGCCGTTCCTGACCGACGAATGGACGCGCGCGCCGGGCGATGCGCTGCAGGGCTCGGGCATCACGCAGATCCTGGAGGGCGGCCCGGTGTTCGAGCGCGCCGGCTGCGGCTTCTCGCACGTGACCGGGCCGCGCCTGCCGCCGTCCGCGACCCAGCACCGGCCGGAGCTCGCCGGGGCGCCGTTCGAGGCGATGGGCGTGTCGCTGGTGTTCCACCCGCGCAACCCGTACTGCCCGACCGTGCACATGAACGTGCGCATGATCAGCGCCACCGCACCCGGCCAACCGGCGGCGCGCTGGTTCGGCGGCGGCATGGACCTGACGCCGATCTACGGCTTCGAAGAGGACGCGGTGCATTTCCACCGCACAGCCAAGGCCGCGCTCGACCCGTTCGGCGCCGACAAGTACCCGCGCTTCAAGCACTGGTGCGACGAGTATTTCTTCCTGAAGCACCGCGGCGAGGCGCGCGGCATCGGCGGCGTGTTCTTCGACGACTTCGCCGAGCTCGGCGCCGACCAGAGCCGCGCGATGATGGCATCGGTCGGCTCGGCCTTCCTCGGCGCATACCTGCCGATCGTGGCGCGGCGCCGCGACATGCCGTATGGCGAGCGCGAACGGAGCTTCCAGCTCCATCGGCGCGGCCGCTACGTCGAGTTCAACCTGGTGTGGGACCGCGGCACGCATTTCGGGCTGCAGTCGGGCGGGCGCACCGAGTCGATCCTGCTGTCGATGCCGCCGCTGGCGAGCTGGGCGTATCGCTTCGAAGCCGAGCCCGGATCAGCCGAGGCCGAACTCGCCGAGCGCTTCCTCGTGCCGCGCGACTGGGTCTGATGTGAGCGGCAAAGCGGCGTCCCGCCGCGTCGGCATGTTCGGCGGCGCGTTCGACCCGCCGCACCACGCGCACGTCGCGCTGGCGCGGGCGGCGGTCGAACAGCTCGCGCTCGACGAACTGCGCATCGTCCCGACCGGCCAGGCCTGGCACAAGGCGCGCGAACTCTCTGCCCCGGAGCACCGGCTCGCGATGACGCGGCTCGCGTTCGCGGCTCTCCCCGGCGCGGTGGTCGACGAGCGCGAGCTGCGCCGCGCAGGCGCCAGCTACACGATCGACACGCTCGCCGAATTCGCCGCCGAGCAGCTCGGCGCCGCGCTGTTCCTGGTGCTGGGCGCGGACCAGGCACGGCTGCTGACGCACTGGCACCGCTGGCAGGAGATCCTGCAGCTTGCTACGGTTTCAATAGCTGGACGCGAAGACAATACGGGCGCTACAGCCGCATTTGACTGGGAAAATGCGGCCGGCGCACGAATCCGAACGCTGCGGCTCGCGCCGATGCCCGAGAGCGCGACCGCGGTGCGCGCGCTGGCAGCGATGCCCGGCGTCACGGTCACCGAACTTGCCCGGATGGTTCCCGAATCCGTCGCGCGCTATATTGCGCGGCATCACCTCTACCAAAGCGCTCGATGACCACAGAAGCCACCGCCAGGAGACAGACACAGAAACTGCAGCGCGCCATCGTCGACGGCCTCGAAGACGTGAAGGCGCAGGACCTGAAGGTGTTCAACACCGAACACCTGTCCGCGCTGTTCGAGCGGGTCATCATCGCTTCGGGCACCTCGAACCGCCAGACCAAGGCGCTCGCGAACAGCGTGCGCGAAGCGGTGCGCGAGGCCGGCTTTCCGAAGCCGCGGATCGAGGGCGAGGCGAACGGCGAATGGATCATCGTCGACTGCGGCCGCGCGGTGGTGCACGTGATGCAGCCGGCGATCCGCTCGTACTACAACCTGGAAGAGATCTGGGGCGACACCCCGGTGCGGCTCAAGCTCGGCGCTGCCCAAGGTCCGGCCCGCAATTTTGAGAAAAAAGCGGCTGAAACGCCCGTGAAATCTTCGCGGATTGCTACAAAAACAGAAGCGACTGCCGCGCCGCGCGCGCGCCGTGCTGCGCCGGGCAAGACCGCGGACACGCCAGCGAAGCGCGCGCCGCGGGCTGCCGCGGGCGGTGCCGCAAAAAGCGTTGCAACGAAGGGTGGCGCGAGAGGGACCGCAAAAGTGGCCGCTAGTGGACCCGCAAAGGGCGCCGCGAAGCGCACCGCAACGGCTGCTGCAAAGCGCCCGGCAACCGCGGCACCGCGCACGGCACGCCAGCCCCTTGCCGTCGTGAAGCGCGGCGCGCGCCGACCCTGAGTCCGGACGCAGGAGCAGCAGACCGGCGATGAAGCTGCTGATCGTCGCCGTCGGTCAACGCCTGCCCGCCTGGGCGCAAGCCGCCTGCGACGACTACCTGCGGCGTTTTCCGCCCGATTGCAAGGTCGAAGTGCGCGCCGTGCGCGCCGAGCCGCGCACCGGCGGCAAGGCGCCGCTGGCGCTGCAGGCGGCCGAGCACGAACGCATCACGGCGGCGATCGAATCGGCGGCGGGCCGCGGCGCGCGGCGCATCGCGCTCGACGAGCACGGCAGCGCGGTCGACACGCGCACGCTGGCGGCGCGCCTCAAGCGCTGGCAAGAAGGCGGGAGCAGCGTCGCGCTGATGATCGGCGGCCCGGACGGGCTGGCTCCCGCGCTGCTCGAGGGCGCGCACGAGC
>JAFECV010000019.1 GCA_018241985.1 Pseudomonadota bacterium
CCTTCGGCGTGGTCGGTGTGCCAGGGCTCGTGCTGGCGCTGCTCTATCTGTTCGTCCGCGACTACAAGACGGTAGCACTGGCGCCAAAAGTGAGCCAAGGGAGCTTGGTGAGCCAAGCGAGCCGCCAGTCTCTGGGTGAAACTCTCAAGCACATTTTTGGGACGCTGGCGCGCACCCCCACGCTGCTGTGGGTTTGCATCGCAGGGTCGATGCAACTGGTGACGGCGTCGGCCGTCATGTCGTGGCTGCCCAGCTACCTGAACCGTTTCCACGGCATGACCCCGGCGGCTGCAGGAAAGCAAACGGCGCTGGTGATATTGATTGCCGCTTTGGGCGTCGTCCTCTGGGGCATCGTGGTGGACCGCCTGGCACGTCGTACGCCGCGCAACAAGCTGCCCTTGCTGTCCGTGCTGTGCGTGGCCACCTCGGTGATCTTCATGGTCGCGTTCGGCGGCCCCTACACGGGTGATGCTCAGTTCAAGCTGATCGTTCTGGGTGGGTTCTTCATGACTGCCATCATGGGTGTGATCGTCGGTATTGCCATGGACGTCATTCACCCGGGTATGCGCTCCACCGGTGCGGCCGTACTTTCCCTGTTTCTGAACCTGCTTGGTTTGGCCGTGGGGCCGTTCCTGGCGGGCGTCCTGTCCGACCGATGGGGTTTGCAGCAGGCATTGGCCGTCGTTCCGCTGTTCAGCGTATTGGCCGCTGCGCTGTTCATCGTCGCGATGCGAAGCTATGACGCGGACGTGGCGAGGATCTCCGATGTGAAACTGGACGTGGCACCACCCGTCACCGGTCAACTGAGCACCGGCGCCGCCGCCTGAGCCGTCAAAGTCTGACGCCGCGGCCCGGCCACGTCACCCCTTGCGAACGATGGCAACGCTCGTCCGGGCCGCGTGCCTCACCAACTACCGCGAGGTGGCCAGCGCATCGGGGCTGAATCCGCAGCGCATGCTGCTCGACGCCGGCCTGAGCCCCGGCGTGCTGGACGAGCCGGACCTGATGATCCCGGTGGAGCGCGTGGGTCGCCTGCTGCAGGCGTCGGCACAGGCGTCGGGCAACGAGTGCTTCGGCCTGTGCATGGCACGGTCCCGTTTGCTGTCCAACCTCGGCGCCGTCGGCCTGCTGGTCCGCGACCAGGCCACGCTTCGCGATTCTCTCGAACTGCTGATTCGCTACCAGGCCGTGCTCAACAGTGCGCTCACGCTGGCGATCGAGGAAAACGAGCACACCGCGGTGATCCGCGAGGTGCTGATCGCGGGCAGCACGCACCAGCCCACCCGGCAGCGCGCGGAGCTGGCCCTGGGCGTCATGGTTCGGGGCATCCGCCAGTTGCTGGGCGACGATTGGCGACCGCGCCGGGTGTGCTTCGAGCACGGGCCGCCGAAGGATCTGGGCCTTCACACCCAGCTGTTCGGCCGCGCCATCGAATTCAACGGCGAGTTCAACTGCATCGTGTGTTCAAGATCGGACCTGGATACGCGCAATCCTTCGGCCGATCCGGCCATGGCGCGCTATGCGCAGCAGCTGGTGGACGCCGCGCTGAAGCGGCACGACGCCTCCTTGTTCGACGACGTGCGCCGAACGGCCTTGCTGTTGCTGCCCACCGGACAGTGCAGCATCGAAAAAGTGGCCGAATATCTTGGCGTGATGCCGCGCACGATCCAGCGCCGGCTGGCCGAGCAACGCTTAAGCTTCTCCGGCACGATCAACGATCTGCGCAGGGAACTGGCTGTCCGGTACGTGCATGAAACCGACCGGCCGCTGACCGAAGTGGCCGATCTGCTGGGGTTCACGCCCAGCAGCTTCTCGCGCTGGTACCAGTCGCAGTTCCATTGCAGCGCCAAGGAGAGTCGGGCCCGCCCGTAACTCAGGTTCATGCGGTTTTGCCTTCAAACGCATAACTGCGTTGTGGCGCCTTGCCGTGCGTCAGCACTGTCTGCGCCGCCCCGCCTTGTTCTGCGCTCGAATGCAAAACCGCATCAAGGCTTGCGCAAGAACCCCTGGTTGCCGCCATTCCGATTGGGCGCGAAGCCATTGGCCGCGAGCGTCTCGTCCGCCGTCTCGTAGAAGACCCCGATCTTGCAGATCTCGCGCGCTTGGCCAGCCGTTGCGATGGGACGGCCGAACTCCTTGGAGATGCGCACCAACTGCTTGATCTGCTCGACCGAGCTCATCTTGCCCGAGCGGTCCTGCTTCCACAGCACGTCTTCGATGCCGCAACGCACGTGCAGGCCCAGCGCGATGCCGATCATGTTGATGGGCAGCACGTTGAGCACCGAACTCTCCACCGTGACCACCGCGCCGTCGGGCACGGCGCGCAGCATGTTGGCCAGGTTGAAGATGTTCGCCTGATCCATGCCGCCGCTGATGGCCACCCAGTTCATCACCAGCGGCCCCTTGTAGACGCCGCGGCGGATCATCCGCTCGATCGTTTCGAAGCTGTTGATGTTGTAGACCTGGAACTCGCTCTGGATGCCGGCGGCGGACAGGCGCCGGATGTGCTCCTCGACGAAGCTGGGGTTCGAGGGCACGATCATGTCCTTGTAGGTCCCATAAAGGTTCGGGAACCCTCGTGAAACCCCCCTGAAATCGTCCACGCCGGCATGCTCGGTCACGTTCATCTGCGTGGTGTTGACGGTGACCGTCACCTGGTCGGGCTTCGGCGTCAGTTCGGCCAGCATGTGCCGCGTGTCGTCGCTGAGCCACTTGGCGGCGGCGCCCTCGGATTCGGGCGCGAAGCTGATCGAGCCGCCGACCTGGATGATCATTTCCGGTACCGCCTTGCGCACGCCGGCAATCAGTTCGTTGAACATCGACAGGCGCTTGCTGCCCTTGCCATCGGCCTCGCGCACGTGCAGGTGCAGCACGGTGGCGCCGGCTTCGTAGCAATCCACCGCCTTCTGGATCTGCTCCGCCATGGTGATCGGGATGTCTTCCGGGAAGTCCGCGGGAATCCAGCCCGGCGCATACGGAGCCGCGGTGATGATCAGAGGCTGCTGGTTCTCGGGATACAGGTGGCCGTCGAGGAAATTCATGGTGAGGGGTCTCCGGGTTGAAATCTGCCCTTCGCGAAGGACAGCTAGATCTTCGGAGCAGCGGCGCAGCCATGCTTGATCTTTCGCGTCTTCCACTTGTCGTTTGACGACACGAGGGGGTGCCGTCCCTGCGAAGGACGCCTTGGCAGGCATGGGCTCGCCGATACGACCCGCCGCTGCAAGTTGTCGCGAGTTGTCGGACCTTTACGACTCGCGCTGTCGCAATCCGGCCTCGGCTGTGGCCCGAAGGTCCCGGTCGCGCCGGGGTGGCATGCCGAACTGCGCCGTGTACCAGCGCGAAAAAGAACTGGCCGTGGTGTACCCCAGCAGCTCGGCGATGCGCCCGATGGAGCAGCTCGCATCCTGGATGTAGCGCTGCGCCATCTGCCGCCGCACGTCGTTCAGCAGATCGGCGAAGCTGGTATGGGCTGCGCCGAGTTGGCGCTGCACCGTGCGCACGCTCAGCCCCAGCGACTGGGCCACGCATTCGATGGTCGCGTTGCCGGCCGGCAGCCCCAGGTAGATCGCGCGGCGCACGTCGAGATCGATCGACGAGGACACCATCTGCGGGATCATCTCGACGAACTGCCGCGCATAGCGCGCCATGACCGGGTCTGCCCGCGGGTTGGTGGCATCCAGGTCCACGGAGGCGCAGACGATGCCGTTGCATTCGCTGTCGAAATCCACGCCGCACGGGAACACCCGCCGGTGCACGCTCGGGTCCGATGGCGCGCCGTGGGCGAATTGCACGCGGCGCGGCTTCCAGTAGCCGCCCAGCACGCTGCCGCACATGCGCATCAGCACGCCGATCGCGAGCTCGATACCCTGGCGCTGCGGCCGCTCGGACATGATTTCCTCGCGGATCACCGCATGGCCGCCGGCCTCCTCGATCGTCATCGCGAGCGCCTCGTTGAGCAGATGGCGAAACCGCAGCGTGGTGACGATCGCGTCGCGCAGCGTGCGCTGGTGCGAGATCAGCAGGCTGACGCTGCCGAAGTCGGAGAGCTGGCGCAGCTCGGCCATGCGCAGTCCCCAGGCCTGAAAGCCGCTCAGCGCGGCGGACTCCTCGAGCAGATCCAGCGCCGCATCCGACGGAATCATCTGGTCCGGATCGCGCAGCATCGCGCGCTGCAGCCCGGCGCGGTGCAGCGCCGGCGCCGGGTTGAAGTTCAGCTCGCGGGCCACGTCGAAATACGCGGTCAGCACGGCCGAGCGCACCAGGATCGGCTTCACGAGGAGGACTCCTTGTCGGCGGCGATTCCGCCTGCAAACGGTTTGGGGCTGGCGTGAAATGATAAGTTGCTGGCGCCGTATGGCAAGCGCGCAACACCGGTACACGCTTAGACTTCGCCGGTTGAGTGAGGCCGATGCACTTCGGCGACGTTGGGTCGTTTGGCCCGGCGGCAGGGTATGGCAGGTAGCCGAGTGCCCAGCGCCGGATCGCCTTTTTTATGTGTTTTTTTGGAGACAACGACAGTGAAGAAGAACCTGATCGCCCTGGCGGCCCTTGCCTTCGTCGGCGCGGCCTCCGCGCAGACCTCCACCGGGAACGTGACGCTGTGGGGCGTGATCGATGCCGACATCGGCCACTACAGCCTGGGTGGCCAAAGCAAGACGATGGCGAGCTCGAGCGGCGGCAACGCCGGCAGTCAACTGGGCTTTCGCGGCACCGAGGACCTCGGCGGCGGCATGTCGGCCAACTTCTGGCTCGAAACGCAGCTGTCCAACCAGACCGGCGCCGCCGGCGGCCTCGCCAGCAATGGTGGCGCGCTGGGCACATCGTTCTTCAATCGGCGCAGCACGGTCAGCCTGGCCGGCAACTTCGGCGAAGTGCGCCTGGGCCGCGACTACACCCCGTCGTTCTTCAACCACTTCATATTCGACCCGTTCCGTGACGCAGGCCCCGGCGCCGGCACCAATATCACCCTGGGCGGTCCGAACCTGCTCGCCGGCGGCGGCGCGAGCGCACTCACCGCGGTTCGTGCGAGCAATTCCATCCAGTACCTCTGGGGATTCCAGCCGAACGGGCTCGCGGTCGTCGGCCGCGGCGTCTTTGCGCAGGTGATGTACGCCTTTGCGGGCAACGCCAACGGCCAGCCGGCGGTTGGAGAATACGCAGGCGGCCGTGTCGGCTACGCGAACGGCCCGGTGAACGTCGCGCTGTCGTACGGGGAGTCGAAGGGCCTTCCCTATGCTGCCGACGCGGCGCAGGGTTACAGCACCTACAAGGAATCGAACCTCGGTGGTTGGTACGACTTCGGCGCGGCCACGGTGATGGCCCACTACGGGGTGAACAACTCCGATGTGGCGCAAACCAAGTTCACGCACTGGGGCGTCGGCGCGACCATCAACGCCGGCCCGGGCTACATCCCGGTGTCGTACAACCGCATCAAGCAGAACAATGCGACCAGCGACGGCGCCGACCAGTGGGCGGTGGGCTACGTGTACAACCTGTCCAAGCGCACTTCGCTGTATGCGGCCGTGTCGCACCTCAGCAACAAGAACAACGGTCTTTACAACTTCAACGGCAGCAACGGCGGCGCCAATCCCGGCTTCGCCCCGGCCTCTGCCGCGAACCCCGGCGGCTTTACGCCGGGCAGCAGCGGCACCGGCTACGACATCGGTATCCGGACCTTCTTCTGACGGGCGCCGGCGCGAGCCGGCCAACAATGGAACCTTCGAACCCTGTCGCGGCGACGCGGCAGGGTTTTTTCGTGTTCAGGCCCGAAAGCGCCGCCGCGTCAACGCCAGCGCGATCCAGAACGCGACCACCGTGTACGCGGCGAGCAGCGCGAGGTGCCGCAGCGGCGCCTCGGGCCACTGACCCATCATCAGCGGGCGCACCAGCTCGACCGCGTTCGTCAGCGGCAGCCAGGGTGCGACCGCACGCACCACGGCGGGCAGCTGCTCGAGCGGGAAGAACACGCCGCTCAGGAAGGTCATCGGCGTCAGGAACAGCGTGAAGTAGTAGGTGAAGAAGTCGTAGTTCTGCGCGAGCGCGTTGAAGATCAGCGCGATGCACGCGAACGCGATGCCGGTCAGCACCAGGATCGGCCAGGCGACCAGCAGCTTCGGGCTGTGGCTGATGCCCAGCGCCAGGATCACGCCGAGGATGATGGTCGCGGAAAACAGCGCCTTGAACGCGGCCCACAGCATCTCGGCGAGCACGATGCTGTCGAGGTTCACCGGCGCGTTCATGATGCCGTCCCAGGTGCGCTGCACCTGCATGCGCGAGAACGCCGAATACAGCGCCTCGAAGCTGGCCGCGTTCATCGCGCTCATGCAGACCGAGCCGCTCGCGAGGAACAGGATGTACGGCACGCTCTGGCCGCGCACCTCGATCTGCCCGATCAGCGCGCCCATGCCGTAGCCCAGGGCAACCAGCCAGATCAGCGGCTCGGCGATGTTGCCGATCAGGCTCGGCAGCGCGAGCTTGCGCCACACGCGCAGGTTGCGCAGGAACACCGGCCACCAGCCGCGCGACAGTTGCGGCACGTGCCAGATGGTTACCAAATCAGCGCCGCGCATGAAAACCTTCAGAGGACCGCGGAGCAGGTCGCGCGCGGGCACCCGCGGAGCCGGCTTGGCCGGTCCGCTGGGTGCGCCCCCTTGAGTGGGGATGCGAGCGACACGCGGTGCGCGAGAAACGGGGGTGGGTCATGAGTCCTCCCGGATCTGGCGGCCGGTGAGCTTGAGGAACAGGTCCTCCAGGTTCGCCGGCCGGTGCAGGGTGCGCAACTGCGGCATCGCGGCAAGCTGGGCCAGCAGCGGCCGCGCGTCGCGCGTGTAGAAGAACAGCGTCTCGCCGCTTTGCTCGACCCGCGCCGCCAGTGCGGCGAGCGGCGCATCGCGCAGCGCCGCCGCGCCGACGCCGTAGACCTCGACCACCTCGGGCTCGAGATGTTCGGCGATCAGCGCGCGCGGCCGGCCCTCGGCGATCTTGCGGCCGTGGTCGATCACCAGCAGCCGCGAACAGAGTCGCTCGGCCTCGTCCATGAAGTGCGTGGTCAGCAGGATCGACTTGCCCTGTTGCAGCAGCCGCTGCAACCGCTCCCACATCAGGTGCCGCGCCTGCGGATCGAGTCCGGTGGTCGGCTCGTCGAGCAGCAGCAGGCGCGGGTCGTTCACCAGCGCACGCGCCAGGCTCAGGCGCCGGCGCATCCCGCCCGACAGTTCGCCGGGCTTGGCCTGCGCCTTGTGCGTGAGCGCGGCGAATTCGAGCAGCGCCGGCACGCGCGCGGCGATCTCGGCGCGCGCCAGGCCGAAATAGCGCCCGTAGACCTCCAGGTTCTCGGCGCAGGAAAAATCCGGATCCAGCGTGTCGGACTGGCTCACGACGCCGAGCTGCGCCTTGACCGCGAGCGCGTCGCGCGGCATCTGTAGTGGGCGGTCATAACCCGGCAACAGGTAGCGGATCGTGCCGGCGTCGGGCAGCGTCAACCCCAGGCAGGCGCGGATCGTCGTGGTCTTGCCGGCGCCGTTCGGGCCGATCACGCCCAGGCATTCGCCGGGTGCGATCTCGAACGACAGGTCTTCGACAGCGAGACTCGTGCCGTAGCGCTTGTACAGGCGATCGGCTTGAAGAAGAGGTGTCGGCACCGGCGGATTGTGGCGTATCCGACAACCGCTCGACGCGCATCTGCGGCCGGTTCTCCATCGATAAACATGGCTTGCACCGGTGCGAAGTAAAGTGGCCGTTGTGCCATGAATTTTCCTGAGCTGGCTCCGCTGACCGCCTGGGCGAACGATTCGTCGCTGCACGTGCTGTTTGTCGCCGCGATCGCCATCGTGCTGGCCCTGCTGGTGCATGCGGTGGGCGGTGCGGTGTTGCTGCGCCTGACGCAATCCGCGCCGGTGGCCGCGAACGTGGCGCGGGAATGCAAGGCGCCGGCCCGGTTGCTGCTGCCCTTGATCGCGCTGCAGGCGGTCTGGCAGGGTGCGCCGGATGATTTTCCGCTGATCGACGGCGTGCGCCACGTCAACGGCCTGCTGCTGCTGGCGGCCCTGACCTGGCTGGGCCTGCGCGCGGTGCGTGGCGTGGCGCGTGGCCTGATCGGCCTGCATCCGCTCGATGTCGCGGACAACCTGAGTGCACGCCGCGTCCACACCCAGACCCGGATGCTGGCGCGCATTGCCAGTTTCACGGTGCTGCTGAGTGGACTCGCGCTGATGCTGATGACCTTTCCGGGGGCGCGCCAGTTCGGCGCCAGCCTGCTGGCTTCGGCCGGGTTGGCCGGCCTGGTCGCGGGGATCGCGGCGCGCCCGATTTTCAGCAACCTGATCGCGGGCCTGCAGATCGCGCTGGCGCAGCCGATCCGGCTCGACGATGTGCTGGTCGTGCAGGGCGAGTGGGGCCGCGTCGAGGAAATCACCGGCACCTACGTGGTGCTCAGGATCTGGGACGAACGCCGGCTCATCATTCCACTGCAGTGGTTCATCGAGAACCCGTTCCAGAACTGGACCCGCACGAGCGCCAGCATCATCGGCACGGTGTTCCTGTGGGTCGATTACGGCATGCCGCTCGAGCCGCTGCGCGGCGAGGCGCAGCGCGTCTGCGAGGCCGCGCCCGAGTGGGACCGGCGTCTGTGCAAGCTTCAGGTGGTCGAGGCGGGGGAGCGATCGATCCAGCTGCGCCTGCTGGTGAGCTCCGCCGCCTCGGGCCTGAATTGGGACTTGCGCTGCAAGGTGCGCGAGGCGCTGGTGGACTTCATGCAGCGCGAGTATCCGCGGCACCTGCCCTTGATGCGCGCCGAGCTCGCCGACCCGGATCACAAGGGAAATCAGCCGCAAGCGCAATAAGGACGCACTTCTTGCGCTATCAAAATAGAAGTCCTGGGTACAGCGACGATCGGTGAGTGGCGATCACTGGAACGCGACCTCGGAGAAGCTGCGCAGCTTGCGGCTGTGCAACTGGTCGATGCGCTGCTCGCGCAGCAGCTCGACCGCGCGGATGCCGATGCGCAGATGCTGGTCGACTCGCTCGCGGTAGAAATGGTTCGCCATGCCGGGCAGCTTGATCTCGCCGTGCAGCGGCTTGTCGGAGACGCACAGCAGCGTGCCGTACGGCACGCGGAAACGGAAGCCGTTCGCGGCGATGGTCGCGCTCTCCATGTCGAGCGCGACCGCGCGGCTCTGCGAAAAGCGCCGCTGCGGCGTGTTGTTCGGCAGCAGCTCCCAGTTGCGGTTGTCGGTGCTGGCGACGGTGCCGGTGCGCATGATGCGCTTGAGGTCGTGGCCCGACATGTGCGTGACGTCGGCCACCGCCTGCTGCAGCGCGACCTGGATCTCGGCGAGCGCCGGGATCGGCACCCACAGCGGCAGCTCCTCGTCGAGCACATGGTCCTCGCGCACGTAGCCGTGCGCCAGCACGTAGTCGCCCAGCTGCTGGCTGTTGCGCAGCCCGGCGCAGTGGCCGAGCATCATCCACGCATGCGGGCGCAGCACCGCGACATGGTCGGTGATGGTCTTCGCGTTCGCCGGGCCGACGCCGATGTTGACCATCGTGATGCCGCTGCGGTCGGTGCGCATCAGGTGGTAGGCCGGCATCTGCGGCAGCCGCGGCGGCGCCGCGCCGAGTTCGTCGCCGGGCTCGGCCGCCAGGCCGGCGCGGCGCGTGACCACGTTGCCGGGTTCGACGAACGCGACGTAGTCGCTGTCCGCGCGCGCCATCTCGGCGCGGCCCAGGCGCACGAACTCGTCGATGTAGAACTGGTAGTTCGTGAACAGCACGAAGTTCTGGTACCAGTCGGGCGCGGTGCCGGTGTAGTGGCGCAGCCGGTGCAGCGAATAGTCGACCCGCGGCGCGGTGAAGAGGGCCAGCGGCTCCGGCTCGCCGGGGCGCGGCTCCCAGGTGCCGTTCGCGATGCCGTCGTCCATCGCGCCGAGGTCGGGCAGGTCGAACAGGTCGCGCATCAGCTGGCGCCGCTCGGGCGTGAGCGAGCCTTCCAGATGGTCGTTCTCGGCGAACGAGAAATGCACCGGAATCGGCTGCGTGCTGGTGCCGATCTCCAGGTCGACGTCGTGGTTGCGCAGCAGCAGCCGGAACTGCTCCAGGTAGTAGTCGCCGAACAGGTCCGGGCGGGTCAGCGTGGTCTCGTAGCGGCCCGGCCCGGCGACGAAGCCGTAGCTCAGCCAGGAGCTGTCGGCCGCACCGCCGGCCGCGCGCGACACGGTACGGGTCTGGATGCGCACGAACGGGTAGCAGGCGCGCACGTGCCCCGGCAGCGATTCGCCGGCGACGAAGCATTGCATGGCCTGGCGCAGATGGCCGATCTGCTGGTCGTAGATGGCTTGCACCTGAGCCAGCGCGGCCTGCGGATCACGGTAGAACGCCGGCGCAATGAAGTCGGGTGTCTTGTACATGGGTCTATTGTGGCCGGTGAACGCGAACAGACGTAACAGATGTTCGCAGGCGTCTCGCCGAGGCCCTGGTTCGGAAGTTTGGCGCAAGGGCGGCTCCTAGAATGGCCGGCACCAGTTACCGACCCGGCTGCCCGGAGACCCCCATGCACCATCCCGACCGCAGAATCTTCATGACGACCCTGGCCTCGGTCTGGCTGGCCGGCTGCGGTGGTGGAGGCGGCGGCGATGGGGCAGCGGCGTCATCTGCATCGCCATCGCAAGGTACGTCACCGGCGGGCGGAGGCGGGGTCACGTATGGCAACCTCTCCGCCGCGTCGCTCGGCGCGAACGCGTCCCTCAATGGCGCCTTGCCGTTTCCGGCCGACAACCCATGGAACCGGGATATCTCCGGCGCGCCCGTGGACCCGAACTCCGACGCACTGATCGCCAGCATCGGCCTGGGCACCGGGCTGCAGGCCGACTTCGGCTCCGGCCTCTGGCAGGGCGCGCCGATCGGCATGCCCTATGTGGTGGTGACCGGCAGCCAGCAGCCGGTGTCCATCGTGTTCACCGCCTATGGCAACGAGAGCAACCCCGGGCCGTACCCGGTGCCGCCGGATGCGCCGATCGAAGGCGGCGCCTCCTCGACCGGGGACCGGCATGTGATCGTGGTCGACCGGGACCATCAGCGGCTCTACGAGATGTACAACGCCTTTCCGAACGCGGACGGCTCCTGGAACGCCGATTGCGGCGCGGTGTTCGATCTGGACAGCGACAACGTGCGCCCCGGCGCCAAGCCGGGGTGGACCAGTGCCGATGCGGCGGGCCTGCCGATCTTCCCGGGACTGGCCCGCTACGACGAGGCGGCGCGAGGGCCGGGCGGCGTGCTGCACGCGCTGCGCTTTACCGTGAACGCCACGCGCAAGGCCTATGTGCCCCCGGCCAACCACTTTGCGTCGTCCAGCACCGATGCCAATTTGCCGCCGATGGGCATGCGGGTGCGCCTGAAAAGCAGCTACGCGATTCCATCCGGCTTTTCCACCGAGACGCGTGCGCTGCTCACTGCCATGCAGGTGTACGGCATGTTCGTCGCGGACAACGGCAGCAGCTGGTACGTCACTGGCGCGCCCGATCCGCGCTGGAACAACAGCGTGCTGCGCAGCGAGTTCGCGCAGGTGCTGGGCAGCAATTTCGAAGTGGTGCGGATGGACGGGCTGGTGTCGGGCTGACCGGCCGTGTCTGCGGCTGGCGGTTTCGGCGCCGCGGCCACGCGCTGCGCGCGTCAGCCCTGAACCGGCTCGCGCATCGTGACGAACTCCTCGGCCGCGGTCGGGTGAATGCCGATGGTGCTGTCGAACAGCGCCTTGGTCGTGCCGGCCTTCAAGGCGACGGCAAACCCCTGCACGATCTCGCCGGCGTCGGGACCGACCATGTGCAGCCCGACGACGCGGTCGCTCTGTGCGTCGACCACCAGCTTCATCAGCGTGCGCTCGCTGCTGCCGCTCAAGGTGTGCTTGAGCGGCCGGAACTCGCTGCGGTACACGGTGACGCTGCCGAATCGCTCGCGCGCCTCGGCTTGCGTGTAGCCGACGGTCGCGATGGGCGGATGTGTGAACACCGCGGTCGGCACGAACTCGTAGCGCATGTCGTAGGGCGGCTGTCCGCCGGGCGGCGGAAACAGGCGGTCGACCAGCGCCATCGCCTCGGCCAGCGCGACCGGGGTCAGCTCGATCC
>JAFECV010000001.1 GCA_018241985.1 Pseudomonadota bacterium
AGCGCCGCGGCGATATCGGACAGACGCTTGCCCGAGGCGATCATCACCAACGTCTGGAGCTCGCGATCCGAGAGTTTTTCGTGCGGCTGCTCCGGCGCCGGCTGGGTGAGGTTTTCGACCAGCATCTGCGCCATCTCGGGCGTGACGTACTTGCGTCCCTGCGCCACCATGCGCACCGCAGTGACGAGCTGGTCAGCCTCCCCGCTCTTGTTGACGTAACCATAGGCGCCGGCGCGCATCGCGCGCAGCGCGTACTGGTCTTCCGGATACATCGACAGCACCAGAACCCGAACTCGCGAGCCTTCCTCCTTCAGCGCATTCAACACGTCCAGGCCGCTGCGGCCGGGCAGGTTGATGTCGAGCAGGAGCACGTCGCATTCCTTGCCTTCGCGCAGCAGCGCGCGCAGCGTGCCGTAGTCCCCGGCTTCACCGACCACCTCCACGTCCGGCGCATCGGTCAGCGTATCTCGGATGCCGCGACGGATCAGTGCATGGTCGTCGCACAGAATGACCTTGATCACTACACGTTCCCCCACGCCGTCGGGTCGTTGAGTTGGGTGTCGGCAGGCGGGCGCGATGCCTCGAAGGTCTGGTTTCTGCCGCCCGGCCGCAGCGGGACCGACAGGATCAGCGTGGTACCGCCTGCCCCGCTGGTGAGGTCGATCCAGCCGCCCACCATGTTGGCGCGCTCATGGAGGCCACGGATGCCGTAGGAGCGATCCTTGGCGAGATCCTGCTGGCTCAGGCCCCGCCCGTTGTCGCTGACCTCCAGCGACAACACACCGCGCGCGGCCGTCAGGCCCACCTCGACCCGGCTGGCCTGGGCATGCTTGCTGACATTAGTAAGCGCCTCCTGTGCGGTACGGTACGCCGTAAGGGCCACGCCGGCCGGCCAGCGCTGCGTATCGACCACGCCGAAGCTGGAAAAGTGGGTGGCGATCCCGTTGCGCTTTTCGAAACGCTGGGTCATCCACTGCAGGGCTGCAACCAATCCCTGCTCGAGGATCGCGGGCCGCAGGTTGTGCATGATGCGCTGGCTGGCCTCGATGGCCTGGGTCACCGTCTCGAGAGCCTGCAGGGCGCGCTCGGCCACGACTGGAATGTTCGCGTGGCGGGCGATCCAGGCCAGGTCGAATTTGACGGCCGTGAGCGAGCCGCCGACATCGTCGTGGATCTCGCGCGCGATCGCCACGCGCTCGGCCTCGACGTTGATTTGCAGGTGATGGGCCAGTTCGCGCAGGCGTTGCTGGGAGCGAGCCAGTTCCTCGTCGGCGTGACGGCGCGCACGCTGCGTCTCGGCGGCTTCGATCGCCCGCAGCAGGGCAGGCACCAGACGGTCTAGGTTGCTCTTGAGCAGGCAGTCGCTCGCGCCATTGCGCATGGCTGCCACGGCCTCGTCCTCGCCGATCTCGTTCGAAATCAGGATGAAGGGAATCAGCTTGCCGCTGGCCTTGAGCAGTTCCAGCGCCTGCATGCCCGAGAAACCCGGGAGAACGTAGTCGGACAGCACCACGTCCCAGTCCTGGGCCAGCGCGCGCAGAAAGGCCGCTTTTGATTCCAGCCGCAGCGCCTGTGCTTCGACGCGGCCGTGCCGCAGGTGGGCGAGCGTCAACCGGTGGTCGATCTGCGAGTGCTCGAGGTGCAGCACCCGGAGGTGGCGCGTAGCGCCTGACAGTACAGGGAGGCTGCGGTGTGGTGGCATCTGGATCATTGCCCCTTCATGCCTTGGCGAGCCGTCATGCCGGTCACTGCCCCGGATCGCCCGCGGCCTGCCGCCATCGTCAACCATCCGTGACTGGCCGTCCTTGAACGGCGGAACAGCATCCCTTCTTCCAGATTGATCGACCTTAGTCGCGGTTGCGGGATGCCGAAAATTTTAGCAGCGCTGCGGTGCAGGCGGCCTGGCTGGCGACCTGGCCGGATGTCCGGGTTGGGTGTCGAGCGCGCATTCTGGAACAACGATGCTGACAGACGACGGTTCTCCTGACGACCCTGGCGGCGGCTTGCAGTTGCCGATGGCCGACGAGTTGAGAGATCAGTTGATCTCGACCTCCAGCGACCTGGGAAAGCTGCGGCGGTTGCTGGCACACACGAGTGCCATGCTGCTCGAGCACTTTGAAGGCGCGTCCGGCGAGCTCAAACGACTGGCGACAACCGAGGCCAGTCCGACGGCGAGGGCGCTGAATCACCTGGATCAGGCCATCGAGGCGCTGCAGTTCGAGGATCTGGCGGCTCAATTGATCAGCCACACGGATCGACGCCTGCGCTACTGCGCCAACCGGTTTGCTCGCACGGCGCTGGGCGACGACGAAATTACCAGGATGCATATCAAGGCGATGCCGCCAGATGCGGGTCCCGTGATGCAGGACGAGGTGGGCGCCGGCTCGATCGAGCTGTTCTGACAGCTGCCAGCCATCAAGAATCCTGCCGAACCGTCGATATTGCAAAGGACGCTCACAGAACCTCCCAGCAAACCATGTATTCGATTCTCACCGCGGATGACTCTGCGTCCATGCGCCGGATGGTCAGTTTTACCCTCGAGAGAGCCGGCTACATCGTGACCGAGGCGGTGGATGGGCAGGACGCATGGGAAAAGGCCGCCGGTCGTGGATTCGACCTCGTGCTCACGGATCAGAACATGCCGCGCATGGACGGTATCAGCCTGATTCGCAAGCTGCGCGAGCGCCCGCAGTTCAGGTCCACCCCGATCCTGATATTGACCACCGAGTCGAGCGATCAGATGAAGCAGGCCGGCCGCAGCGCCGGCGCGACCGGCTGGCTGGTCAAGCCCTTCGATCCGATGAAGCTGGTCGAAGTCATCCGGAAAGTGATCGGTTGACGACGGGCTTCCGGCGGGGAACCCGACAGCACAGCATCGAGCGCAGGAGACCGTGATGGCCGAGATGAGCACCGAAGCCGGCAGTCCCTGCGCCGGCATCGACCTGAGTCAGTTCCATCAGGTTTTCTTCGAGGAGGCGGGCGAGAACCTCGAGCGCCTGGAGCAGTTGCTGCTCGGGCTCGACATGGCCGCGCCCGACGACGAGGAACTGAACGCCATCTTTCGCGGCGCGCACTCCATCAAGGGTGGCGCGGCGACCTTCGGGTTCGCGGAGATGGCCGAGCTCACGCATCATATGGAGACGCTGCTGGACAAGCTGCGTCGCCACGAGCTCGCCCCGACCGCGGAGATGGTCGACGTGCTGCTGGCCTCGGGCGATGCACTGAAGACCCAGTTGGCGGGCCGCCAGGGGGCCAGCGAAGAACGGGCCGACACGGCCGGGCTGTTGGCTCGCATCGGCGAGCTGGTTGCGGGCGAGAGGCCTGCGAATGCCGGTCCCGAACCGGAGCCCAAGGTCGATGGCGGCGCGGCCGCCGAGCATGGCAGTTCCGGCAAACGCGTGCTCGAACTGACGATAGGCCCGCTGGAGAACCCGGCGCCGGCCGACAGCGTGGTCGAGTTGTTCAAGGAAATCACCGATCTAGGCAGCATCGAGGCGGTAGGCGGCGGTTCGGCACAGCACGGCCTGCATTGCTTCAAGGTCGTCACGGCCAGCACCGACACCGAACTGCTCGACCTCTTCAGTTTCCACGTCGGACGCGAGCAGGTGAAATTTCTGCCCTGGGGCGGGGAGCCTGTCGCGCCGGGTTACGGCTTCTTCGACGGCACACCCGGCGCACCGACCGCCGTTGCGACCGGAGCCGCGACGCCCGACACGGCCAGCGCGAAGGCCGAGCCCAAGGCGGTGGCCTCGCTCGAGGCGACCACGCTGCGCGTTTCGGTCGAAAAAGTCGACCAGCTCATCAACCTGATGGGCGAACTCGTGATCACCCAGGCCATGCTGGCACAGACCGGCGCCGGCGCGGGCACCGCCGGGCATCAGAAGCTCGCCGTCGGGCTGGCGGACCTGGAACGCAACACGCGTGACCTGCAGGCGGCCGTGATGGCGATCCGCATGATCCCGATGTCGGTCGTGTTCAGTCGCTTTCCGCGCATGCTGCGCGATCTGGCCGGCAAGCTCGGCAAGAGGGTCGAGCTCATCACCGAGGGCGAATCGACTGAGCTCGACAAGGGCATGATCGAGAAGATCACCGACCCATTGATGCACCTGGTGCGCAACAGCTGCGACCACGGCATCGAGACGCCCGAGGAGCGGCGTGCGAAGGGCAAGCCCGAGGCCGGCACGATCATGCTCGCCGCCTCGCACCAGGGCGGCAGCATCGTCATCGAGGTGCGCGACGACGGGCGCGGCCTGAGCCGCGACAAGCTGCTGAAGAAGGCGTGCGAGAAGGGCATCGAGACGCCCGACATGCCGAGAGACGCCGAGGTCTGGGCTTTGATTTTTGCCCCCGGCTTCTCGACCGCCGACGTGGTGACCGACGTCTCGGGTCGCGGCGTCGGCATGGATGTCGTGAAAAAGAACATCACCGCACTCGGCGGGACGGTGGAGATCGATTCGACCGAAGGTCGCGGCATGAGCGTGAAGGTGCGCTTGCCGTTGACGCTGGCCATTATGGAAAGCATCTCGGTGGGCGTCGGTGCAGAGCGCTACATCCTGCCGCTGTCGTCAGTGATCGAATCCTTCCAGCCCACGGCCGAACGCGTCAAGACGGTAGGCGGCGATGCCCGTCTGGTGCGCGTGCGGGACGAATACCTGCCGGTGATCGAGCTGCAGCAGGTGTTCGAGGTGCCTCGCCTCGGCGACCCGCCGGCTCAGCCGGTGATGGTGGTGATAGAGGCCGAGGGCGTCCGCGCCGCGCTGCTGGTCGACGAGATCCTCGGGCAGCAGCAGGTGGTGGTGAAGAACCTTGAGGCGAACTTCCGCCGCGTCGATCATGTGGCCGGCGCCACCATCATGGGCGATGGCCGCGTTGCGCTGATCCTCGACGTCGGCGCTTTGATGCGGCGCCAGCGTCACTGAAGGGAGCGCGGCTTGATCCAAGCATCCAGTGCCCTGCGCGTCGAAGCGAAGGAGGAGGGCTTCAGCTTCAGCGAACACGACTTCGAGCGCGTGCGCACGTTGATCTATCGCCAGGCCGGCATCTCGCTCAATCCCGGCAAGCAGAGCATGGTGTACAGCCGCCTCGCGCGGCGCCTGCGCCACACCGGGGCGACCGATTTCCGCAGCTACCTGGATCGCCTGGAGGCCGAGCCCGCGGGAGGCGGCGAATGGCAGGAATTCGTCAACGCGCTGACGACCAACCTGACCTCGTTCTGGCGCGAATCCCACCATTTCCCCATCCTCGCCGAGCATGTCGCGAGCCGGGCGCGCGAGCGGCCGGTCGCCCTGTGGTGTTGCGCCGCCTCGACCGGCGAAGAGCCCTACACGATGGCCATCACCGCGATGCAGGCCTGCGCCAGCCGCACGCCGCCGGTGACCATCCTGGCGACCGACATCGACACCGCGGTGCTCGACAAGGCGCAGACCGGCATCTATGGCGAGGAGGCGGTTGCGCGTGTCGCCCGTGGCGCGCTCAAGGAGCATTTCCTGCGCGGCCGCGGCCCCAACAAGGGGCTGGTGCGCATGCGCCCCGAGGTCCAGGCGCTGGTGCGCTTCCGTCGGCTCAATCTGCTGGACGAGCGATGGCCGATCGACACTCGTTTCGACGCGATCTTCTGTCGCAACGTGATGATCTATTTCGACAAGCAGACGCAGTACCGCGTGCTGCACGCCCTGGCCGCGCGCTTGGCGCCCGATGGCCTGCTGTTTGCAGGTCATTCAGAAAACTTCACGCAAGCGCGCGACCTGTTCGAGCTGCAGGGCCGCACGGTCTACCGGTTGGCAGCGGGTCGGCGCTGAAGCTTCGCTCCCACCGACGAGGAACAAGCGTCACGCGCCCTGCCCTTTCCGGTGATCGAAACCTCAAGAATGCGCCACTTCTTTCCGAATACGTAAGGCGTGCCCGCGACTTCGGCACGTAGACGCTACCAACCGAGAGACATGCATGGATAGCTCCACTCCCATCCCGGCCGCCGCCGCTGCCGGTGCGACGCAGCCCAAGCCCGAAACGAGCGAATTTCTGTCTTTCCGCGTTGGTGCCGAGGAATACGGCATCGACATACTCAAGGTGCAGGAGATCCGCGGCTACGAGAGGCCCACCCGTATGGCGAACGTGCCCGAGTTCGTCAAAGGCGTCGTCAACCTGCGCGGCATCATCGTGCCGATCATCGACCTGCGCATCAAGTTCGCGCTCGACTCGGTGGTCTATGACGATTTCACCGTCGTGATCATCCTCAACGTGTCCGGCCGCGTGCTGGGTATCGTGGTGGACAGCGTGTCCGACGTGACCACGCTGACGCCGGAGCAGATCAAGCCGGCGCCGGACTTCTCGACGCACGACGACACCAGTCTCGTCATCGGACTGGGCACGCTCGACGAAAGGATGCTGATCCTGATGGACATCGAGAAGCTCTTTGCCGCCAACGGACTCGGCCTGTCGACCACCTCCATCCACTGAACCTGCGCGCTCGGCCCGACCTCTTCTTTCTTCTCATCCAACAGGAGATCCACATGGCCCGCACTGCGACTGGCGTCAACCGCGCCCCCAAGACCCCCGCGAAAGCCAAACCCGCACCCGCCGCGAAGCCGCGCGGCGCAGCCGAACCCCAGGCTCAGCTGGCCGCGATACGCGGCGCGCTGGCCGTGCTCGAACTGGGCCCCGACCTGACGGTGCTCGACGCCAACGAGAACTTCTGCCGCCTGCTGGGGTACTCGTTGGAGGAGATCAAGGGCCGTCCGCACAGCATGTTCCTCGAACCCACCCAAGTCGCCAGCGCCGATCATTACCAGTTGTGGGAGAGGCTGCGCGGCGGCGCCAGCGAGGTCGCCCTGCAGCGCCGCGTGGGCAAGGGAAATACGGAACTGTGGCTCAACGTCGTCTGCGTGCCGGTGCCGGGCGCCGACGGTCGGCCGGCCAAGTTCGTCGAGCTGTGCAGCGACGCGAGCCGCGAGCACGCTGCGCTGGAAGAGGTCAGGGCCGAGCTGAAGGTCCGCACCGACATCATGAACGTGACCAGCATCGTCTCGGAGGCCGACCTCAAGGGCGACATCGTCTCGTTCAACGACAAGTACGTCGAGATCTCCAGGTACACCCGGCAGGAGTTGCTCGGCAGCCCGCACAGCATCACGCGCCATCCCGACATGCCGAAGGAAGCCTTCAAGGAGATGTGGTCGACGATCGGCCGCGGCGGCATTTTCCGAGGCGTGATCAAGAATCGCACCAAGGACGGCAACCCCTACTACGTCGACGCGGTGATCGCCCCCATCCTCGGCAAGAAGGGCAAGCCACGCAAGTACTTGGGCGTGCGCTACGACATCACGGCCGCCGAGATCGAGCGCCAGAATATGAAGGGCATCCTCGACGCGCTGAGCCGCTCGCAGGCGATCATCGAATTCAAGCTCGACGGCACCATCCTCACCGCCAACGACAACTTTTGCCGCACCATGGGTTACTCCCTGGACGAACTCCGGGGCAAGCACCACAGCATATTTGTCGAACCGGCAATCGTGACCAGCCCCGAATACCGCGCGTTCTGGGACAAACTCGGCCGCGGTGAGTTCGACGCGGGCCAGTACAAGCGCCTGGGCAAGGGCGGTCAGGAGGTCTGGCTGCGCGCCTCCTACAACCCTGTGTGCGACGAGATGGGCCGGCCGTTCAAGGTCGTCAAATGCGCCAGCGACGTGAGCGACGGGGTTCGGACTTCGCTGGCCATGAAGCAGACCGTCGAGCAGACGCAGCAACTCGTCGCGGCCGCCGTGGGCGGCGACCTCACGGGCCGACTGGACCTGACCGGAAAGGGCGGAGAGCTGAGGAAGCTCGCCGAGGGCATCAACGCGCTGATGGATACCACCGCCACCGGCATCGACGAGGTGGTTCGCATGCTCGGCGCGCTGGCCGGCGGCGACCTGACACAGCGCATCAGCAAGGAGTTCCACGGTAGCTTCGGCCGCATGAAGGATGACGCCAACGCGACGGCCGAGAAGCTGACCGAAGCCCTGTCGCGCATCAACGAGTCGACCGAGACGATCAACACCGCCGCCGCCGAGATCGCCAGCGGCAACGCCGACCTGTCGCAGCGCACCGAGGAGCAGGCCTCCAGCCTCGAGGAAACCGCTTCCAGCATGGAGCAGCTCACCTCGACGGTGAAGCAGAACGCCGACAATGCGCGCCAGGCCAATCAGCTCGCGGCCACCGCCTCCGAGGTGGCGCTGAAGGGCGGCCAAGTGGTGTCGCAGGTGGTCACCACGATGTCCTCGATCAACGACAGCTCGAAGAAGATCGTCGACATCATCAGCGTGATCGACGGCATCGCCTTCCAGACCAACATCCTGGCGCTCAATGCTGCGGTCGAGGCGGCACGTGCGGGCGAGCAGGGGCGCGGCTTCGCGGTGGTGGCCTCCGAGGTGCGCAACCTGGCACAGCGCAGCGCAGCGGCGGCCAAGGAGATCAAGGCGCTGATCGGCGACTCGGTGGAGAAAGTCGATGCCGGCTCCAAGTTGGTCGAGGCAGCGGGCAAGACGATGGACGACATTGTTTCCTCGGTCAGGCGCGTGACCGACATCATGGGTGAGATCACTTCCGCCTCGCGGGAGCAGTCGGCCGGCATCGAGCAGGTTCACCAGGCAATCACGCAGATGGACCAGGTGACGCAGCAGAACGCGGCGCTGGTCGAGGAGGCGGCCGCCGCATCGGAATCGATGCGCGAGCAGGCCTCCAATCTGCGCGAGGCCGTACACAGCTTCAGGCTGACTGACGGCGCGGCGCCGCCGGCCTGGGACGGCGTCGAGCGCCGCGGCCCGAACCGCGCCACGAATGTCTCGCGCATCGCGCCGAGCAAAGTGCCGGCGCGGGTTGCCGCCGGGCCTGCCGTAGCGCGTAGGGCCGAAGCCGCGACCGGCACCGATGGTCCCGACGACGGCTGGGAGCAGTTCTGACCGCCCTCGCTGCCGTGATCTCGCGGCCGGCTTCGGCCGCCGCGGGCGGCACCGGTCCTGGCGCCGATGCAAGGGCGCAACTGCAGCGGCTCAAGGCGGGGTCACGCCGCAGCGGCGAGGCCTCCTTCTTCTGGTATGAGGCGCAGTTCAGGCGCGTGGCCGTCAAGGTGTTGCCAGGGGAGTACGCGGTGCATGGCGAGGATCTCGTGATCGCCACCGTGCTGGGTTCCTGCATCGCCTGTTGCCTGTGGGACCGCGAGGCGCGCGTCGGCGGCATGAACCACTTCATGCTACCGGGTGGCGCTGGTGATGGCGCACGCTATGGGGCCTTTGCGATGGAACTGCTGATCAACGAGTTGCTGAAACTGGGCGCCAGGCGTGGGGCGCTGGAAGCCAAGCTGTTCGGCGGTGGCCGCGTGCTGGCCGGCATGGCCAGCTTCGATGTCGGCGAGCGCAACACGCAATTCGCCTTCGATTACCTGCGCACCGAGCGCGTCCCGGTCGTCAGCCACGACGTGCTCGATGTGCACCCGCGCAAGCTGGTCTTCCTGCCTCTCACCGGCAAGGCCCTGGTCAAGCGCCTCGCATCGAGCCGGCTGCTCACACTGGCCGAGCGGGCGCGGGCGGCGGCCACACCGGCCAGCACCGGCGCCGAAGGTTCGGTGGAATTGTTCTAGGCCGTCGCATGAACACCGAGGAGGCGGGAGTGACGCAAGCAACGCGCGTGCTGGTGATCGACGATTCCGCGCTGGTGCGCAGCCTGCTTGCCGAGATCATCAACCACCAGCCGGACATGGTGTGCGTCGGTGCCGCCGCCGACCCGTTGATCGCCCGCGAGATGATTCGCGCGCTGAACCCGGACGTACTGACGCTCGATGTCGAGATGCCGCGCATGGACGGCCTCGACTTCCTGTCCAAGCTGATGCGGCTGCGGCCGATGCCGGTCGTGATGGTGTCCACGCTGACCGAGCGCGGCGCCGAGGCGACGCTGCGCGCTCTCGAACTGGGCGCCGTCGACTTCGTCGCCAAGCCCAGGATAGGCATTGCCGATGGGTTGCAGCGCTTGACCGAGGACATTACCGACAGGCTACGCATCGCTGCCAGGGCGCAGGTGAGGAAACCGGCTGCGTACGCACAGGCTGCTGCAGACGCCGGCAGGCCCGGTGGCGCACCCGCGACCATGGACCGGCTGTCGACCGAGAAGATCGTCTTCATCGGCGCCTCCACCGGCGGCACCGAGGCAACGCGCGAGGTGCTGTGCGCCCTGCCGCCGTACTTCCCGGCGGTCATGATCACGCAACACATGCCGCCCGGCTTCACCAAGAGCTACGCGGCACGGTTGGATGGACTGTGCCGCATCCGCGTGAAGGAGGCCGACGACGGCGAACGCGTGCTGCCGGGCCATGCCTACATCGCGCCAGGGGGGCAGCACCTGAGTGTGGCGCGATCGGGCGCCAACTACATCGCTCGGGTCCAGGCTGGCGAGCCGGTGAATCGCCATATGCCCAGCGTGGAGGTGCTGTTCAAGTCGGCTGCCCGCGCGGTCGGTCCCAATGCGTTGGCGATGATGCTCACCGGCATGGGTGCCGACGGCGCGAAGGCGATGCGTGATCTGCGGAATGCAGGCGCCTATTGCGTGGCCCAGGACGAGGCCAGTTGCGTCGTGTTCGGCATGCCGCGCGAGGCGATCGCCGCCGGCGCGGTTCACGAGGTGCTGCCGCTCGCCGCGATCGCGCCGCATCTGATCGAGCGACTGCGCAGCAGCGCAGCGGTCTCATTCAATCGCATCTGAGCGACTGGCACCTGGCAGGTTTCCAGGGAGCTTTGACATCGGTCACCCGACCTTCCGGCGGCAGCCGATCTCGCGATGGGGGCCAGAGTCGCACACGGGCGTCAGTAGTAGACGTTGACGGCGACGGTGTCGGAGTGGTTGTTCGGTGAGACTCGGGCCGGCTTGGCGGACATCACCCGGGGCCTGACGGCGATCTCTTGTGCCGTGCCGTTGCCGATTCCGGTCAGGCCGTTGCCGGTGCTTGCGGTCGAGACACCGTTGCTGCCGCGACCCGGCAGCGTCCCGAGGTTTTCCCGATTTGGACTGCTCACGGACTGCAGCGCGACGTGGTAGGGGGTTTCGTTCGAGCAGGTCACTTGGATCGCGCCGCCGCCGTCGACCGCCGAGGCAGCATCCATGGCGCCCAGCGAGGCGTTCGAGACCGTGCCCGCCGCCACGGCGCAACTCCGGGTGATCGTCACCATGACCCGGAATTCCGCCGTGGCAGTACCAGCCATGGCTGCATACACGCTGGCGGTGACGACACAGGCAACGGCCAGGGGCTTGGTGAAAATCATTCGAGGTTCCAGCGAGTTGCCTTCGACTTGAGGTGGGCGATCGATAGAACTTCGATCGCTTTCTTTCGTCTGCAGGTCTCTTTTCGGCGGTTTCCGCCAGATCTTGAGTCAGCGGAACCGTCGTCGACAGTGGCCGTCATGGAGGCAGAGCGCGATCGCTGCTCCAGTGCATGCAAGTTCAAGTCTCGGCGCAAGCCTGCCGATAAGGTCTGCATCCGTGTCGCGGTTCTGCTCGGCCTGCCGCTTCCTGCCGGGTCAACAAAAGAAAAGCAATGTTCGTCATCATCGGTTTCGTCGTCGCGCTGGGCTGCGTTTTCGGCATGTTCATCGCCCACGGCGGCAACATCGCAGTGGTGCTGCACGCGCTGCCGTTCGAGATGACCACGATCATGGGAGCGGCCATTGGCGCCTTCGTGGCAACCAATCAGCCCAAGGTGTTGAAAGCGACTGCAGCGGGTCTGGCATCGTGCTTCAAGGGTTCCAAGTACAGCAAGGCGCGCTATCTGGAACTGATGGCACTGCTCTACGAGATCCTGCAGAAGGCGCGCAAGGAGGGGTTGCTCTCGATCGAGAAGGACGTGGATCAGCCGCAGGACTCGCCGCTGTTCAAGAAATACCAGACCGTCGGCAGCGACCACCACGTGATCGAGTTCATTACCGATTACCTGCGCATGATGGTTTCGGGCAATCTCAACGCGCACGAGATCGAAAGCCTGATGGACAGTGAAATCGACACCCACCACCACGAGGCCAATGCGCCGGCAGCCGCGCTGCAGCGCCTTGCCGGCGGCCTGCCGGCTTTCGGCATCGTCGCCGCCGTGCTGGGCGTGGTCAACACCATGGGCTCGGTGGGGCAACCCCCGGCGGTCCTGGGCGCCATGATCGGCTCTGCCCTGGTGGGCACCTTTCTGGGAATTCTGCTGTCCTACGGCATCTTCGAGCCGTTGGCCGGATTGCTGGAGCAGAAGATCAGCGAAGGCACGAAGGAACTGCAGTGCATCAAGACCACGCTGCTCGCCTCGATGCAGGGCTATGCACCACAGATCGCGGTCGAGTTTGGCCGCAAGGTGCTGTTTTCGACCGAGCGCCCGAGTTTCAACGAGCTGGAAGATCACGTGAAGGGCAGGAAGCAATGACGGCGGCGCGCAGTCTGGAGGACGATCGTGGCCGGTGATGCGAAGAAGCTTCAACCCATCATCGTCAAGCGCATCAAGAAGGCCGAGCATGCCTATCATGGTGGCGCGTGGAAGATCGCCTATGCCGACTTCGTGACGGCGATGATGGCCTTCTTTCTGCTGATGTGGCTGCTGGGCTCGACGACTGAGGGCGATCGCAGGGGCATCCAGGACTACTTCAACAGCCCGCTGCGGGTCAGCATGGCCGGCGGCAGCGGCGCAGGCGATGCCACGTCCATCATCAAGGGCGGCGGCTCTGATCTGACCAAGGCGTCCGGCCAGGTGAAGCGCGCCGCCAATGCGTCGAAGGGCAGCAAACCCAACGATCCGAATGAAATGCACAGGCTGCAGGCCGCGGCCGAGGCCGAGCGACTGCGGGCGCTGAAGTCCAAGGTCGAGGTGATGCTGGCAAACGATGCGCGGCTGAAGGATTTCCGCTCGCAGATCCGGCTGGACATGACACGAGACGGTCTGCGCATACAGATCGTCGACCATCAGCAACGGCCGATGTTCGACAGCGGCTCGGCGGTCGTCAAGCCCTACATGCGCGACCTGCTTCGCGCCATTGGCGGCATGCTTGCCGACGTGCCCAACAAACTGACGCTGGAGGGGCATACCGATGCCCAGGCTTACAGTGGCGGCGTGCGCGGCTATAGCAACTGGGAGCTATCGGCCGATCGCGCCAACGCTTCACGCCGGGAACTCGTCGCAGGTGGCTTGCACGACGAGAAGGTGCTGCGTGTGCAGGGGCTGGCTGCCAGCCAGCCCTTCGATTCCAACGATCCGGATGCTCCGGTCAACCGACGCATCAGCATCATCGTGATGAATCGCGATGCGGAGGAGCGCTTTTTCGACAAGCTGCCGGAGGTCGATGCCGCCTCGAACATCTCAAGTCTTGCGCCGGACCGTCGATAAAGTCGCTGATTCCGTTCTATTGCCACTTTGCCAGGTTCTTGCGATGAATGCCGCCGATCTGAGGTTCCTGATCGTCGATGACTTTTCCACGATGCGTCGCATCGTCCGCGGTCTGCTCAAGGAAATGGGTTGCAACAACGCGGAAGAGGCCGAAGACGGCGCCGCGGCACTCAACATGCTGAAGGCCGGGAAGTTCGATTTCGTCGTCAGCGACATCAACATGCCCAACATGAACGGTTTGGAACTGCTCAAGCGGGTGAAGGCCGATACCGATCTGAAGCACCTACCGGTCCTGGTGGTCACCGCCGAGGCGCGCAAGGAGGACATCGTGCTGGCGGCCCAGTCCGGCGCTGCCGGCTATATCGTCAAGCCTTTCACGAAGGCGACGCTGGAGGAAAAGGTCCAGAAGATCATGCAGAAGATCACCGCATGAGGACCGACATGAAGAGGGACCAACTCCACGGCATCGGACCCCCGGCACCGGCTCAGGCCTCGCCTGAGATCTTCCAGCAGATCGGCCTCATCACGCGCCAGCTGCACGACGCACTGCAGCAGCTCGGGGTCATGCCCAGGCTGCAACTGGCAGCCGAGGGTCTTCCCGATGCGCGCAGCCGGCTGAACTACATCGCCAGCAAGACGGCGGCTGCCGTCGACCGGGTGCTGAACCTTGTCGATGCGGCCAAGGCCGAGCATCGGGAGATGGCCGACGAGACGCGCCGCATGACGCAGGTCATCGTCGCCGATCCGGTGCGTGCGGTGGCCTCGGGCTCGGTGATGAATTTCATCGGCGACGTGGAGCGGCGCGCCAGTCGCATCGATGCCCACCTTACCGACATCATGCTGGCGCAGGACTTCCACGACCTAACCGGCCAGGTGGTCGCCAAGGTCGTGTTGCTGGCCATTGAACTGGAAGACAGCCTCGTCAAGCTGCTGGTGCAGGGCGCGCCGCCCGAACAGGCGCAAAAGGTGGAAAGCGCCCACCTCGCCGGCCCGGTGATCGACCCCGAGGGCCGCAGCGATGTGGTCACCAGCCAGGGCGAGGTCGACGATCTGCTGGCCAGCCTCGGGTTCTGAACCGCCCGCGGCTCCGCGGCGGTGAAAAACTGCCGACTTCCCCTGCTTATCCACGGATGCGCCGGCCCTGCGCCAGGAAGAATCACCGGCACAGCGTGATCCCTTTCGATGGCCGACTCTTCCTCTCAGGACAAGAACCTACCCGCGTCGCAGCGCAAGCAGCGCAAGGCGCGTGAAGAGGGCCAGGTTGTCCGCTCGCGCGACCTCGCGCACTTCGCCGTGATGGCGGCAGGTGGGGGGGCTATCGCTTCGACGGCTCCGTGGGTCACGAACTGGCTGAAGGCCGGGCTCGCGGCAGCGCTGCGCTTCGACGCACACACACTGTCGTCCCCCACCAGCATGGGCGAGCGCCTTGCGGCCGGTGCGGCGCAGCTGCTGTGGATCGTGCTGCCACTCGGACTGCTGATGATCGCCGTGGCCGTTGCCGGCAGTCTGCTCGCCGGTGGCTGGGTGTGGTCGATCCGCGCCATGGCACCGCAGTTTTCACGGATCAATCCGCTGGCAGGCCTGCCGCGCATGCTGTCGCTGCGCCAGTTCGGTGATGCAGGCAAGAGTTGCCTGCTTGCGACCGTGCTGCTCGTGATCGGCGCAATCTGTCTTCGATCCAGACTCGGCACCTTCAGCGCCATGCTGGGCGTACCGTTGCCAGCGGCTTTCGGTGCAGTAGGCCAGGAGTTGGTCGCCGGCGCGAGCCTGATCGTGCTCGCCCTCGGGCTGTTTGCCGCCGTCGACGTGCCGCTGCCCTACACCGCGAGGTCGCGCCACGGGCGCCTGATGCGCCTGCTGCTCGACGAAGTGGAGCAGATGCCGACGCTGCCGCTCAGCCTGCCGCACCCGGCCGACCCGCGCCTGCAGGCCATCTGCACGGCGCTCGCGCGCTCACCCGATGACGCGTCGACCGCGAGCGACTGGGCGCGGCGGCTGGGCGTGCACACCAAGACCCTGCACCGCCTGTTCCTGCGCGAAACCGGCATGAGCTTCGGCCAGTGGCGCCAGCAGGCGCGCCTGCTCGCCGCGCTCGAACAGCTCGCCGGCGGCGCGCGCGTGATCGACGTGGCGCTGGCGCTCGGCTACAGCAGCCCCACCGCGTTTGCGACGATGTTCAGGCGACAGTTCGGCGTGGCGCCGAGCCGGTTTTTCAGGTGATGGGCGATCGCCGAGATCGAGAACTTGATCGGATTACAACTGTCCGTCGCTGCTCGTTGCGTAATGACGAGCAACCGGCGTAGCCAAGTCCCCGTCACACCAGCAGCGCATTCACCCGCTTCACATACGCCGCCGGATCGTCCGGCAGCCCGCCCTCGGCGAGCAGCGCCTGATCGAACAGGATATGCGCGAGGTCGTCGAAGCGGTCTGACACATCGCCGTCGGCGGCGAGGCGCTTGACCAGCGGGTGCTCGGGGTTGACTTCGAGCACGGGCCGCGTGGTCGGCACGGTCTGGCCGGCTTGCTTGAGCATGCGCGCGAGCTGCGTGCTCATGCCGTGCTCCTGCACCACGAGGCAGGCCGGGCTGTCGACGAGGCGGCTGGTCACGCGCACGTCCTCGGCCTTGTCCTTCAGCGCTTCCTTCAGCTTCGCGAGCACCGGCTTGAAGGTTTCGGCCGCTTCTTCGGCCGCCTTCTTCTCGGCCTCGTCCTGCAGCTTGCCGAGGTCCACCGCGCCCTTCGCGACCGACTGCAGCGGCGTGCCGTCGAACGCGTGCAGGTGCGACAGCGCCCATTCGTCGACGCGGTCGGTCATCAGCAGCACCTCGATGCCCTTCTTTCGGAAGACTTCGAGCTGCGGGCTGTTCCTGGCAGCGGCCAGCGTGTCGGCGGTGATGTAGTAGATCGCCTCCTGGCCCTCCTTCATCCGCGCCTTGTAGTCGGCCAGGCTCACCACAGCGGTGTCGCTGCTGGTCGACGCGTAGCGCAGCAGTTTGGCGAGCCGCTCGCGGTTCGCGAAGTCCTCGCCCAGGCCTTCCTTCAGCACTGCGCCGAATTCGGCGTAGAAGCGGTCGTACTTGCCGGCTTCCTGCTTCGCCTCGTCGCTCGCGTCGTCGGCGGGCTTGTCGTTCTGCGCCAGCTCTTCGAGCAGGCCGAGCACGCGCCGGGTGTTGCCGTCGCGGATCGCGCGCACGTCGCGGCTTTCCTGCAGCAGCTCGCGGCTCACGTTCAGCGGCAGGTCGCCCGAGTCGACCACGCCGCGCACGAAGCGCAGGTAGAGCGGCAGCAGCGCCTCGGCGTCGTCCATGATGAACACGCGCTTCACGTACAGCTTCAGTCCGGTCGGCTTGTCGCGGTTGTACAGGTCCATCGGCGCCTTCGCCGGGATGTAGAGCAGCTGCGTGTACTCGGTCGCGCCCTCGACCCGGTTGTGCGTCCAGGCGAGCGGCGGCTCGCTGTCGTGGCTGAGCTGCTTGTAGAACTCGGCGTACTGCTCGGGCGTGATGTCCTTCTTGGCGCGCGTCCACAGCGCGCCGCCCTGGTTCACCGCCTCCCACTGGTCGGTGGTCACCATCTCGCCGCCCTTGCCGTCCTCGCCCTCCTTCCACTCCTCCTTCTGCATCAGGATCGGCAGGCTGACGTGGTCCGAGTACTTGGCGATGATGCTGCGGATGCGCCAGCCGCCGAGGAACTCGTCAGCGTCCTCGCGCAGGTGCAGGATCACGCTGGTGCCGCGCTCGGGCCGGGTGAGGGTTTCGACCTCGAACGCGTCGCCGCCGCTGGCGCCGCCGTCGCTGCTCCAGCGCACGCCCTGCTCGGGCGCGAGGCCCGCGCGACGCGACTCGACCGTGATCCGGTCGGCGACGATGAAGCCGGAATAGAAACCGACGCCGAACTGGCCGATCAGCTGGCCCTGCTCGGACGCCTGCGCCTTCTGGTCGCCATCCAGCCGGCTCACGAAGTCGCGCGTGCCGCTCTTGGCGATCGTGCCCAGGTGGTCGATCGCCTCCTGCTCGCTCATGCCGATGCCGTTGTCGGTGATGGTGAGCGTGCGCGCCGCCTTGTCGATGCCGACGCGCACCTCGAGGGTCGGCGCATCGGCCAGCAGCGAAGGATCGGCGAGCGCCTCGAAGCGCAGCTTGTCGCAGGCGTCGGAGGCGTTCGAGATCAGCTCGCGCAGGAAGATCTCCTTGTTCGAATACAGCGAGTGGGTGACGAGGTGCAGCAGGCGCGCGACTTCGGCCTGGAACGACAGGGTTTGTTTACTCATGGCAGCTATGGTGCGATGCGGAATGCAATAAAAAGAAATAGGTAAGCGCTGGGTGCGCAGGCAAAACGAAGCGCCCCGCGCAAGGGGAGCGGGGCGCCGTTCGCGCACCGCCCGGACGCCAGATCGGGGCGGGCGCTCGCGTTTCAAGCGGGATTATCCCAGCCTCACGGCGCCCGGCCCCGGCGCAGCGCGCGTCACTTAGACTGTGCGGTTTGCCGACCCAGCAAACCTGCGCCGGCCAGCAACGACGAACCACCGAAAGAGGGCGAAACAGCATGAGCAGCATTGAGCAGATCAACTTTCACGGCCGGGTCGCGATCGTCACCGGCGCCGGCGGCGGCCTGGGGCGCGAGCACGCGCTGGCGCTGGCGCGCCGCGGCGCACGGGTGCTGGTGAACGACCTCGGCGGCTCGGTGCATGGCGACGGCTCGTCGACATCGGCGGCGCAGGCGGTGGTCGACGAAATCCGCGCGGCCGGCGGCGAAGCGGTCGCGAACGGTGCGTCCGTCACCGACTTCGCGGCAGCGCAGGCGATGGTGCGGCAGGCGGTCGACACCTGGGGCCGCGTCGACGTGCTGGTCAACAACGCCGGCATCCTGCGCGACAAGACCTTCGCGAAGATGGACCTGGTCGACTTTCGGCAGGTCGTGGACGTGCACCTGATGGGCGCGGTGCATTGCACCAAGGCCGCATGGCCGCTGATGCTGGCGCAGAACTACGGCCGCGTGGTGTTCACCACCTCGTCCACCGGGCTGTACGGCAACTTCGGCCAGACCAACTACGGCGCGGCCAAGCTCGCGCTGGTCGGCCTGATGCAGACGCTCGCGCTCGAAGGCGAGAAGCACGGCATCCGCGTCAACTGCCTCGCGCCGACCGCCGCGACCCGGATGACGCAGGACCCGTTCCCCGCCGACATGCTGCACGCGTTCGGCCCGCGCGCGGTGACGCCGGCGATGCTGGTGCTGGCGTCCGAACAGGCACCGACCCGCACCGTGCTGTGCGCCGGCGCCGGCGGCTTCGAGGCCGCGCACCTGACGCTGACCCAGGGGCTGTACCTCGGGCTCGGCGACGACGCGCCCGAGCGGCTGCTCGAGCGCCTCGCCGAAGTGACCGACCGCGACGGCGAGCAGGTGCCCGGCAACGGCAACGCGCAGGGCGCGAACGAGATGGCGCTCGCCGCTGCGGCGCGCAAGGCGGGTGCCTGAGCGCTGCTCGAATTCGGCACAGGACTATCGCCCTCGCCCCTCTGGGGAGAGGGAGCAAATACCGAGGCGCTGCGGCAGGCGCGCGCCCGGATCAGAACCGTTCTTGCGGTCCCAGATAGCGCCACTGCCCCGGCGGCAGCGCCCCCAGCCGCACGCCGCCGATGCGGACGCGCTTGAGGCCGACGACGGCCAGGCCGACCTGCTCGCACATGCGCCGGATCTGGCGCTTGCGGCCTTCGCGCAGCACGAAGCGCAACTGCTCGGGGTTCTGCCATTCGACCTGCGCGGGCTTGAGCGCGCGGCCATCCAGGTGAAGGCCGTGGCGCAGGCGCGTGAGCGCCTCTGGCGGCAGCGCGGCCTGCACGTTCTGTGCGACCGCGGCGCCGGCGGCGACGTAGTGCACGCGCACCAGGTATTCCTTGTCGATGTCCGAGTCCTCGCCGATCAGTTGGCGCGCGATGCGGCCGTCCTGCGTCAGCACCAGCAGGCCGGTCGAGTCGATGTCGAGGCGCCCGGCCGGCGCCAGCCCGCGCAGTTGCGACGGCGCGAAGCGCATCGCGCTCCGGTCCTCGCGCCAGCGCGTGCGCGGGCCCACGAGCGTGACCGCCGGCCGGTGGCCGTCCTCGGCCTGGCCGCTGACGTAGCCGACCGGCTTGTTCAAAAGCACCGTGACCTGCGACGCCTGGCTGCGGCGCGCGCTGGGGTCGACCTCGATGCGGTCGTCGGCGCGCACCTGCAGGCCCACCGAAGCGACCGCGCCGTTGACACGCACCCAGCCGCTCTCGATCCACGCGTCCGCCTCGCGGCGCGAGCACAGGCCGAGTTCGGCGAGCCGCTTGTTGAGCCGCGTGCCGTCGGAGCGGGTCGCGTCACTCACGTCGTTTGCTACTCTATTGATAGCATACAGCGAAGACTGTGCCTTCGCTTGCGGCCGATTTGATGCTGAAATTCGCTGCAGCACAGCCGCGCCCGCTCATGCGCGATGGAAGGCAGCGAGGCCGACCAGCGACCCCGCCTACACGCCCCAGACGATTTCCTTGCCGGCCTCGGCGCATTCCTGCAGCATGTGGATGAACGGCACCGCGCGCTGGCGCAGCGACACCGCATCCTGCGGAGGCGTGGTGTCGTCGGACGGGCCGACGCGCTCCGCCACCAGATGGCGGTCCGTCTCGGCCTTCGTGATGGCTGCGTTCAACGCGGCGATCGCCGGCGCCATCTGCTCCACCAGGATGATGCCGCGCGGCCCCGGCGTCTTGCCGATGATCTCGAGCATGCGGCGACCATCGGGTTCGAGCATGATCAGGTCGCCGGTCGCTCTGGATTTGAACTTGTAGATCATGGCTGGCGGTAGATATACGCTCGGTTGAACGGGAAGTCCGATTGTGCACCTTTCGGGCCCGCGCCCACGTAGCCGGCATCGGGGTGCGCGACCAGGATCTGATGCAGCGCGACCCAGCCCTGTTCGAACCCCATCGCGCAGCCCGCCAGGTACAGCCGGTAGGCGCGCAGCACCCGTTCCGCCTGCTCGGCGCTGCCGCCACGCAGCAGCACCTTGTGCGCTTCGTCCAGATGCCGCTCCAGCCCGTCGGACCAGGCCCACAGCGTGCGCGCATAGTGGGGGCGCAGGTTTTCGGTGTCGACCATCTCGAGGCCGGCGAGCGCCGCGACCCGCAGCACGTGGCTGATGTGGAACAGCTCGCCGCCGGGGAAGATGTACTTGCCGATGAAGTCGCCCATGCCGGCGCCGAGCTGGTCGTAGTCGACGCCGCCGGCGGTGATGCCATGGTTCATCGCCAGGCCGCCGGGCTTGAGCAGGCGCCGCACCTTCTCGAAATAGGACGGCAGATTCGCGTAGCCCACGTGCTCGAACATGCCGACCGACGCGATCCGGTCGAACGGGCGCGATTCGTCGAGGTCGCGGTAGTCGCGCAACTCGATGCGCACCCGGCCCTGCAGGCCCTTCTGTTCGATCAGGCGCTGCACGTGCGCCCGCTGGTTCTTCGACAGCGTGATCCCGGTCGCGTCGACGCCGTAGTGCTCCGCGGCCCACAGCAGCAGCCCGCCCCAGCCGGCACCGATATCGAGGAACCGGTCGCCGGGCTTGAGCATCAGCTTGCGGCAGATGTGGTCGAGCTTGGCCTCCTGGGCCTCGGCCAGCGTCATGTCCGCGTCGCGGAAGTAGGCGCAGGAGTACACGCGCAGCGGATCGAGCCACAGCGCGTAGAAGTCGTCGCTGACGTCGTAGTGGTACTGGATCTGGCGCGCGTCGCGCTCGCGCGAGTGCGCCCGGCGCGAGCGCAGGCGGTGGATCAGGTCGCGCGGCCAGCGGTTGTCGTGCTCGACCGGGCTGCGCTGCAGCAGCCGCGCGGCCACGGCCATCAGATCGCGCATGCTGCCTTCGATCTGGACCCTGTTCTCGACATAGGCCTCGGCCAGCGTGCCGATCTTGCCGGTGGCAAAGGTAGCGACCGTCGACCAGCGGTCGAACGCCAGCGTGACCAGCGATTGCCCGGGGCCTACCGATTGTCCGCCCGGCAGGCGCAGCGATACCGGAACCGGCAGCCCGGCCAGCTGCGATTCGACCTTGTCGTACAAGCTATGCATGCGTTTATTTTGTCATTTTGTTGCAAACGGCGGCGGCAGCGCGAGCCGATGCCGTTCACAACCGTAGACAACCGCAGGCATCAGGCGCGGTTCGCGAGCAACGGATCGACGACGCGCCGCAGCCGCTCGGCCGTCATCTCGGGCGGATCGTCGCTCCAGCCGTCGTGAGCCAACCGCCCGGCGCGATCGATCACGAAGCTGACCGGAAGCCGCCAGATACGGCCGTAGACCGGCACCCACGGGCTCGGCAGCAGGCCGACCGGAAAACTCAGGCTTGCAGCGACCGCACGCACCTGGTTCAGGCTGTCGGCGCCGTCCAGGCTGAACCCGAGCACCTGCAGCCCATCCGCCGCATGGCGCGCGGCGTATGCCGACAGCAGCGGCAGTTCCTCGCGGCACGGCGCGCACCAAGTCGCCCAGAAGGTCGCGATCACGACCCGGCCGCGCAGGTCGCCGGTGGCGATGTTGCGGCCATCCAGCGTGTGCAGCACCAGTGGCGGCGCCGGCTCGCCGACCCGCAACCCGTTCGCCCAGGCGCGGGAGGCGATGCTGGACAGCCCGACCGCCGCGCATGCTGCGCCAGCACCGCGCAGCCAGCCGCGCCGGCGCAGCGCCGGCAGCGCCGCGCCGGCGCCCGCATCGGCGTCCATATCCACGCGCTGCGGGCTGCGGGACGACCGAATGCCCATGTCTGACTCCTGTAGGCGCTGAAACTCAGAACGCATGGGTCACCCCGATCGATGCGGCCCAGCGCGGGAAGAGCTGATAGCCCTCGAGCCGGCTGTACACCGGCACCTGCAGGAACGCGTACAGCTGCGTCTGCGGCGCGATCGCCATCGTCACGCCCGGGCTCAAGTACGCTGCGGTGCCGGCGGTATTGCGCGTGTCGGCGAGCGCGCCCTGGTCCGCCGCCTTGTGCGTGATGTTGACCTGCAACTGCGGCACGAAGTTCGGGTCGGCCTCGTAACGCAGCCCGAAGCTCACGGTCGCCAGATTGCCGGGACGGTAGTCCGCGCCCGGCTGATCGAGCCGCTGGCTGACCGCGGCCTGGAACTGGCCGTTCACGAACGCGTCGAAATTCTGGCTGACCGCTTGGTAGTAGTAGGCGCCGACGATCAGGTCGGTGCTGCCGGTGCCGGCCTGCAGGCTGGTGTCGAGCAGATTGCCGGGCGCGGGAAGCGCCGCGTTCGGGCCGCTGCCGAACGCAGCCGGGTTGCGCCCCACGCTGCCGGTGCCCGCCGCGTTCGGTCCGCCGTAATTGCCGGTCGGAAGCTTCACGCCGAGCTGGAAACCGAGGTTGTGCGTGGGCAGCAGACCCTGGTAGCTCGCGATCAACTTGACGTCGCCCAGTGCGGAGACGGTGGCGCTGCTGATGTCGTCCGGCGTGAGCGGGTTGCCCGAGGACCCGTAGGTCGTATGGCTGCGATCGATGTACGGCACCATGAGCCGGAAATTCCAGTCCGCGCTGGGCGCGTAGCTCAGCCCCAGCGTGACGTAGCGATTGATGGTGCCATTTTCCACTTCCTGGTCGCCGCCGGCATCGTTGATCGCGGCGACCTGCGCGGGCGAAATGGCATGCGTTCCGGAGCGCAGCTGGTTCTGGTTGATGTAGTCGTACTGCAGGCTCACGAGCCAGCCGGTGCCGGACGAATAGCCCATCGCGGCATCGGAGGACAGCGCGCAGCCGCAGGTGGCGCAAGCCCATGCGCCGGCGGGCAAGGCGGCCAGCAGCGAGACAAGGACAAAGGAATTCTTTTTCATGGGTATCTCTCGGTTCAGGAGCGCGGGATCGCGCCCGCGCAAGGCAATGGGAGAAGCCGCCACGCGGGCGGCCGAGCCGGACCTCCCGGGCTCGCGCCGGGCGCAGCCGAGAGGCCTGTCGTGCGTGTCAGGAGAATGCCGGCGGCGCGCGCGGGTTCTGCGCCACCCAGCCCGAGGCCGGGCGCGGCGAGAGCGGCACCGCGCCAAGCCACGGCTGCAGGTCCTGCGGGCGCGGGGCCATCGGGACGGTCGCGGGCGCGGGCGCCCAGCCATGGTGGCACAGCACGCACAGCGGGCAATCGCCGCCGGATCCGCTGTGCTGCGGTGCGCTCGGCCTATCGGGCCCATTGCCCGCATGGGCCGATCCGTCAGGGTGCGCGGTGCAGATCTGCTGCCAGGGCAGGCCGGTCGGCAGCGCCGGGCTCAGGAGCCGGAACGCGGTCGGCGCCAGCGTCAGCCACGCGATAGCCGCGACCGCGAGCCAGCGGGCCAGCGGATGCGTCATGCGTCTGAACATGCGGCGATTGTAGGATCAGAGGGACGGTCAGCGGGCGAGCGGAGCGTCAACGAGAAGCAAAACGCCCACCAAGTGGTGGGCGTTTGGGAGGCAGCATCAGCTACCGAAAACTGGTTGCGCGAGCAAGATTTGAACTTGCGACCTTTGGGTTATGAGCCCAACGAGCTACCAGACTGCTCCATCGCGCGGCAAGATTAAAATTATAGTCGATTGCGGCGTTGTTTACATCGCTGTGGGCTCGTCGCCGCCGGTTTCCGCCGGCTCGGGCCGGTCGAGCAATTCGACCAGCGCCAGCGGTGCGTTGTCGCCGACCCGGAAGCCCATTTTCAGAATGCGGGTGTAGCCGCCCGGCCGGGTCTTGAAGCGGGGGCCGAGCTCGCCGAACAGCTTCACGACGCTGTCGCGGTCGCGCAGCCGGTTGAACGCGAGACGCTTGTTGGCCACGGTGGGTTCCTTGGCCAGCGTGATCATCGGTTCGACAACGCGGCGCAGTTCCTTGGCTTTCGGCAGTGTGGTCTTGATGACCTCGTGCGCGATCAGCGAATTCATCATGTTGCGCAGCATCGCCAGGCGATGCTCGCTGGTGCGGTTGAGTTTGCGAAGTCCGCTACGGTGACGCATGGTGCTTTCCTTTCGTTATGTCATCCCGCGGCCGTGTCAGGTACCGCAGGGTCGGGGCCGCGGCCCCGTTTTCACCTTGTCTATCGCTTGTCCAGGCCAGCCGGCGGCCAGCTCTCGAGCTTCATGCCCAGCGTCAAGCCGCGCGACGCCAGCACTTCCTTGATTTCGTTCAGCGACTTGCGGCCCAGGTTCGGCGTCTTCAGCAGTTCGTTCTCGGTGCGCTGGATCAGGTCGCCGATATAGTAGATGTTCTCGGCCTTCAGGCAGTTCGCGGAACGCACGGTCAGTTCGAGCTCGTCGACCGGGCGCAGCAGGATCGGATCGAACTGCTGCGAACTGCGCGGGGTCGGCGTGTCGAACGCCGCCAGTTCGCCGCCTTCGAGCTGCGCGAACACCGCGAGTTGCTCGACCAGGATCTTGGCCGACGAGCGCACCGCGTCTTCGGCGCTGATCGCGCCGTTGGTCTCGATCTCGACCACCAGCTTGTCCAGGTCGGTGCGCTGCTCCACGCGCGCGCTCTCGACCGTGTAGCTGACCCTTTTTACCGGCGAGAACGAAGCGTCGAGCACGATGCGGCCGATCGAC